>CAZYMK010000316.1:0-3818 GCA_964648885.1 uncultured Geobacter sp.
AGTCGTCTGTAACTCACTCCGCCGTCACCCTCACCAGTTCATCAACCAGCTCTTGCGTTCTGACCGGTTTGCTCAGATACCCGTCAAACCCGGATTTTAACAGCTTCTCTTCCGTCCCCTTCAGCGCATCGGCAGTCAGGGCGATAACCGGCAGATGTTCTCCAGTTGCCTGTTCTTCAGCACGGATCGCTTCCAGGGCCTGAATACCGTTCATAACCGGCATCTGGATATCCATCAGGATCAGGTCAACACCACCCTTGCGCCAGCGCTCCAATGCCTCTTTGCCGTTGTTGGTGCAGATGGCGCTATGGCCGATCTTCTGCAGCAGCAGTCCAAGCATGCGCTGATTCATCAGGTTGTCTTCTGCAATCAAAATGGAGAGCGGACGTTCAGGCCTTTCTGGCAGGTACAGTGTCTGCTCATTGAGTCTGGCTGTAGCAGCTCCCAGTTCAAGCGGTAGTTCCAGATGAAAGCTGCTGCCTGCTCCGGGTGTGCTTTCAACAGTGATGGATCCACCCATCAGGTCTGCCAGTTTGCGGCAGATGGTCAGCCCCAGCCCGGTGCCGCCAAAACGGCGGGTGGTGCTGGTGTCGGCCTGCTCAAAGGGGTTGAAGATCTTCTGCATCGCCTCTGGTGACATGCCTATGCCGGTATCACTGACGGTCAGTCTGATCAGCACTCTCAGTGCATCCCGTTCAAGTAGCGTAACGGCAATGGTTATGGAACCCTGTTCGGTAAATTTGATGGCATTGCCCAACAGATTAAGCAGGATCTGTTTAATCCGCAGCTGATCCCCGCGAACCACCTCAGGCAGGTCAACGGGCAGCTCTTTCTGCAGGTTCAGATGTTTATCGAAGATACGGGAGATCTGGGTGGTGATCACCTCTTCAATGGCCTTGCGCAGCGAAAAATCAGCATATTCAAGTTCTATCTTGCCGGATTCTATTTTTGACAGATCAAGCACATCGTTGATGATCTGCAGCAGGTTATTGGCTGAAACCTCGATACTTCCCAGATACTCCTCCTGCTCCGGGGTCATCTCCGTAAAGCGGAGCAGTTGCGCCATACCCATCACACCGTTCATCGGGGTACGGATTTCGTGGCTCATGTTGGCCAGAAACTCACTCTTGGCCCGGTTGGCTGCATCGGCTGCTTCTTTGGCATCAAGCAGAGACTGTTCCAGTTCTTTGCTCCTGGATATGTCCTGATGTGTGCCAGCCATCAGTAACGGCAGGCCGTCCTCATTCCATGAGGCCACACGACCGCGGTCATGTACCCAGACCCAGTGACCATCCTTATGGCGCATTCGGATTTTACAATCGTAGAAATCGCTTTGTCCGGCAAAATGTGACTCCAACAGTTCAGCTGACTGTTTCAGGTCATCAGGGTGGGCTAATTTCATCCAGGTCTCGATGGAAACCGGCTCAAGTTCGGTCAGTGCATAACCAATAATTTCGGCCCAGCGCTCATTGAATAATGTTTCTCCTGTCTGGATATTCCACTCCCATGTGCCAACATGAGTGCCATTTAGAATGGATTGCAGACGTAGTTGTTGTGTCGCTAACTGATCTTCGAATGTCTTGCGCTCGGTTATGTCATAAGCCAGAAAGACACTGGCCTGATAGTTCCCCGCAGCATCCAGAATAGGGGTGGTTGATACGATGTAGTGGCCGCCAAACCGTTCAATCATCAGTTCAGCCGTGTGCCCCTGCAAATTCTGCAGGGTCTTTGCCTGCGGGCAGTGGTCAGGCGGAGCATCAGCGTTATCAATGCAGGCCATGCAGCTGGTTGCAAGGGCCTCTTCCCTGGTCATCTGTAGTTTTTCAAGGGCTGCTTTGTTGGCCTGACGAATCCGGTATTCACGGTCAATAATCATCAGCGGGTCAGGCAGGGCGTCAAAGGTGGCCTGCCATTCATCTGCCCTGCGGGCAATCTCATCGCTTGCCTGCTTCAGTTTGGTAATATCCCTGGCCAGTCCAAGTACGCCGATCAGTCTGCCCGAGGGATCGAACAGCGGGGTCTTGATGGTTTCCAGATACTCCTGATGCCCGTCACTGGCAAAGGTAATCAGCTCTTCGTTTCTGCTGGGGCCGCCTGCCTCCATGGCCTTACGATCATGTTCGCGGAAGAAATCCGCCAGCTCCTTATCAACAAAATCGTAGTCGCTTTTGCCAACAATCTCGGACTCCGCTGCACCAAAGAACTGCTCAAAGCGTTTGTTACAGGAGAGGTATATTCCGTTTACATCCTTCAGCCAGACAATATCCGGCATGGTATTAACCAGCGTATGCAGGTGTATTGTCCGCTCGATAACCCGCTGTTCAAGCAGCTGGTTGTTCTCTTCAGCCGTTGCAATCTTCCGGGCCAACGCTTCAGCAGACTCCTCCAGATTGCTTGAAAGCCGCTGAAACTCAGCTATGTCGCTTTCCGGCCAGAGGATATGTTCATGCCGGGCAACCTTGTCCGGCAAAGACCTGCTGATACTGGCCAACAGGTGGGGCATTGCGGTAATACGGCGGCTTAGCCACCATGCCAGCAGAATGGAGATGGCAAACAGCAGCGCAATGTAGTAGAGGCGCTGGCTGGTTGCGGTATAGGCAGCTTTCTGCAGCGGCGCCAGAGGGTACTCCACAAACAGGGTCCAGCCGGTGTTGGCCAGGGGCTGTGTGGTATAGTAGCTGGCTCCCTTCCAGACATTCATAATGCTGATGTTTTTGTGCAGACCGGGTATTCTCAGCAGAACACCGTCAGTCTTCCTGATGGTGGCCCCCTTTTCAAGGTCAACCATCGGTTGCAGAGGTTTTCTGCCCGGTACCGTGCTGACCACGATGTTCCCGCTGCTGTCAACGATGGTGTACTGCAGTTCATGGCGATCAGCCAGCTTGACAAACAGTTGCTGCAGCCTGTCAAGATTCACCGCGCCATGGCCAAAGCCTGCAGGCCTGCCATCTTTAAGAATCGGGACAGAAATGGTGAATATTGGAACGAAGACGCCGCCTCGGCCCATGAACACATCTGAAATAACCGGTTGCCCGGTCTGCTGTAACCGCTTGAAGTAAGGGCGATCACTGAAGTTAAGCCCCAGGGTGGATTCTCCCCTTTCATTTAACGGGGGAGAAAAGGCGATGGTTGTGGCGCTGCTGTCAGCCAGATAGGCGGCATGAAAATCCGGAAAGAGGCTGCGGATTTTGGTGAGTTCTTTTTGGAGCTTGGCTGAGGGCTGCATCGGCTCGCTCTGGCCCAGTTCTGCAACCGCCCTGATCGCCCCAATATGGTTCTTAAACCACCCGGAAAGGCGTTCGGCAGTATCCTCTGTCTTAAGTTTAAGTATCTGGATGGTGTCTGCGTGCTGTGATCTGAGCGTGTCTTGCTGAAAGAGCAGCATGGCCGCCAGCGTGGGAAGCATCAGGGCTGCAGCGATGGTATGGAAAACAATGGTAAAGAGTGGTGCCGGCTCTTTTTTTCTGTCAAGCCGTAACCAGCGTTCAAGCGGCAGACGGGAAAGCACGATTCCGGCAACAAGGGCGTTGAGTATGCCGTTTATGGACTGTTTCAGGGCGATTACCAGCGTTGACTGCAGCCCCAGATGCATGACGCCGCCATAGAAGAGCGCAACCAGCGGCATGCCGAGGCATACCCAGTACAGGGCGTCAATAATCAGGATGTTCGTGCGCCCTTTACGGAAGGCAACGGCCATCCAGACCGCTTCAGCCGTGAAAATGATGATCGCATAAGGGTGGTGCCAGAGCAGGTAGGTGTAGCTTGAGGCGATCAGGGCAACGGCAATGCCGGGAGCGGTGCCGAGCAGCCTGAGGGCG
>CAZYMK010000317.1:0-3800 GCA_964648885.1 uncultured Geobacter sp.
CTGGATCGCCTGCACGCTATCGGGTTGCACAGCCTGACCGTCACCATCAATGCAGTCAACCCGGAAACCGCAGCGCAGATCTATCGCCACATCTTCTACCACGGCAAGCGTTACAGCGGTAAGGACGCCGCTGAAATCCTGCTGGCCAGCCAGTATGAAGGGGTGCAGCGGGCAGTGGAGCTGGGGATGGTGGTAAAGGTCAACACTGTGCTGATTCCTGGTATCAACGAGGCCGAGATCCCGCAGATCGCTGAGCGTATTAAAGGGCTGGGCGCCTTTGTGATGAATGTCATGCCGCTGATTCCCCAGGCAGATCTGGCGCATATTCAGGCGCCATCTGCAGAGTATCTGGCTGAGATCCGTAATAACAACGAGCAGATTATCAGCCAGATGCGGCATTGCAAGCAGTGCAGGGCTGACGCGGTAGGCCTTTTATGATGACAGGCCATGATAATGGCACGCGGATTTTACGGATTGAGCGGATTAGCGCGGATCTGAAAAATAGTGTAAAAATCCGCGTAAATCAGCCAAATCCGCGTCATCAGCGTGCTATGCCGTTACTTGGATTTTGAGAGGTTCCCATGCAGATCAGCTCCTTTACCCCTGACGATATCCACCCGTTTCTGGCACTGGCCAGGGACGAAGGCTGGATCAGCACCAGACGTGAACTGGCATTTTTGCTGGAACGTTCACCGGATGGTTGCCTGGTTTGCCATGAAGAAGGAAAGTCAGTGGGGTTTGTTACTGCGGTGCGGTATGGCCTTTCAGGCTGGATAGGCAACCTGCTGGTGGCGGCGGGCGTACGGGGCCGGGGAATCGGCACGGCGCTGTTCAGGCAGGCCATGGAGATTTTGCAGAGTAGTGGCGTACGCACGGTCTGGCTGACCGCTTCAACCTATGGCAGACCGATCTATGAACGGAACGGTTTCCGGTTGTGCGATCAGGTCAGGCGCTGGGAACGCAGCGGTGAAACGCAGGCAACGGCTGCAGCACCGGTACAGATACAGCCTGACTGGCAGCAGATAGACTATCTGGGCTGGGGAGATACCCGCAATGAGCTTCTGGACTATGCGGTTGCCAACGGTACGGCAGTAGGTGCAGAACAGGGATTTCTGGTGCTGCAGCGGATAGGAGGCAGCCAGCAGATCGGACCGTTTGGGGCGCTTAACAGCTCCACCGCTGAACAGTTACTGGAGCAGGCTCTTGTGAAAACCGGTCGGGTCCTGCTGGATGTACCCTTGTCAAACCGGCCAGCCTCCAGGCTTTTGACTAGCAGAGGGTTTACGGTCAGCAGCGAGGTTGATCTGATGTACGCCGGCCAACCGCCGGCCTATCACCCGGAGCATATCTTCGGGTTGGCATCAATGGGAAGTATGGGATAGGCAAAGGAGCTTGCCATGATCAACACAACCAACATCATCATTGACGATACCACACTGCGGGATGGTGAGCAGACCGCCGGAGTGGTGTTTTCACGCCGTGAAAAACTGGCCATTGCCCGGCTGCTGGACAGCATCGGAGTTCAGGAGATTGAGTGCGGTATTCCGGCTATGGGAGAAGATGAGCAGAGCAGTATCCGCGCCCTGGTGGAAATGGAGCTGTCTGCCCGTCTGATCACCTGGAACCGGGCCCTGATACCTGAGATCCAGGCCAGTATTGAGTGCGGCATCAGGGCGGTTGATATCTCACTCTCGGTTTCTGACCAGATGATTGCCAAAAAACTGAAGAAAGACCGCACTGCAGTCAAGGAGCAGCTCAAGACCGCGTTGGGATTTGCCAAGCAGCATGACCTGTATGTCTCCGTGGGTGGCGAGGATGCCAGCCGGGCCGATATCGGTTTTCTGGTGGAGCTGCTGCAGATTACCCGTGAACTGGGTGGCGATCGCTTCCGCTTCTGCGACACCCTGGGCATTCTTGATCCGTTTGCAATGTACGACAAGGTGGCCTGGCTGCGGGCTGCTGTGCCACAGGTTGAGATCGAGGTGCATACCCATAATGACCTGGGGATGGCCACTGCCAACGCCATTGCCGGTATCCGGGCCGGTGCCCGTTTTGTGAACACCACCGTGAATGGACTAGGCGAGCGGGCTGGCAATGCGGCCCTGGAAGAGGTGGTGATGGGGTTGAAACATGCCTGCGGCATTGAGACCGGTATTGATACTCACCGCTTTCGCGAACTGTCCCTGATGGTGGCCAAGGCCTCCCGCCGGGATCTGCCCTCCTGGAAGGCCGTGGTGGGATCACGGGTTTTTGCCCATGAATCAGGGCTGCATGCCGATGGTGTATTGAAAGACCCCCACAACTATGAAGGGTTTGATCCGTCCGAGGTGGGGCTGTCGCGCCAGATCGTAGTGGGCAAGCATTCCGGGGCCAGTGGCATGATTGAGCGTTATCGGGAGTTGGGAATTGTGCTGTCCCGTGACGATGCTGGCATTTTGCTCCCGGTGGTACGGCTTGAGGCGCTACGCCGCAAGCGTGATCTGAAAGACCGGGAACTGGTAAGTATCTATCTGAACGGAGCAGAGCTGCTCAAGGCAGCCTGAGGAGGAAACCATGTGTACAGCAGGAACAGTATTTATCAGCATTACAGAGGCAGCCACCTACCTTGAAACTACTGAAACCAGGATTCTGATGATGTTGAAAAAAAACGAACTTGCGGGCAGTCAGGATGAGAGCGGCAGCTGGCAGATTGACAAGGCCTCGCTGCAGCTGTGCGGTAAGCCGAAGCCTTCAGATTTTACGAAAACCGGCTGCGGTGGCGGGTGTGGCAGTGGCGGCGGCTGCGGCGGCCATTGATTCATAAGAGGCCATGATAATAGCACGCGGATGGCGCGGATTAAGCAGATCTACACGGATTTAGGACGATACCGCTTTTTACAATCAGCGCTAATACACTCAAATCCGGCTTGTTCCGCGTGCCATTGTAGTTGTGTTTTTTTGTGAGTGGAGGTTTTGCATGCTGATCGTCAAGGCATTTGACCTGAAATTCAAATATCGCAAGTATACCGAAACCCGTGACGAACCCAAGTTCAGCGGCCTGCCAGATCCCACACCCTTTAACCGGGATGACCTGTATGAGGTGTTGCCGATGTTCGGGGCGGTGCTGGATCGGCTTGCTAGCGTGGACGGCATAGTTCTTCATCTGCTGGAGGATCTGCTGAATGAGATGCCGCGCTGCATAAGCAGCAGGGAAGAGGTGTACGAGTACCTCTACCGGATGGCAGAGGAAAACCTGGCATAAGCAGGGGAGCAACGTGCTGCATATCATCCAGAACGATCCGGACGTGCCGCCCGGCATCCTGATTGACTATCTCGCTGTACCGTACAGCCTCTGTCGTGCGGATCAGGGGGAGCAGTTGCCCGCTCTTGGCCGGATCAGCGCTCTGATTGTGCTGGGTGGTGCCATGGGAGCCCATGATGATGTCCGGCACCCGTTTCTGACCGATTTGAAGCAGTTGATTCGTGATCTGGTTGTTGCTGGAAAACCGTACCTGGGGATCTGCCTGGGTGGGCAACTGCTGGCAGCAGCCCTGGGGGCGCAGGTGGTTGCAAGCCGGTGGGAAGAGCTTGGTACGCTTCACGTACAGCTGACGGCAGCGGGACGGGCTGATCTGTTGTTTCAAGGGATACCGGAGAGGTTTACGACCTTCCAATGGCACCATGACAGCTTTGATCTGCCGGAAGGGGCGGTGCTTTTGGCCTCATCAACGGCCTGTCCCCATCAGGCCTTCCGGGTGGGAGCCAACGCCTGGGGGCTGCAGTTTCATCCTGAAGTCACGGAACAGATCATCCGCAGCTGG
>CAZYMK010000318.1:0-3773 GCA_964648885.1 uncultured Geobacter sp.
AAAAAGCCGGAAACCCTGAGAGGGAATCCGGCTTTTTGTCTGTCTGAGGCAGTGGGTCAAGCTGCTACTTGCCCTTCTTCTTTCCCTTCTTTGCCTTCTCCGAATCAGCTTTGTCCTTTTTAGCCTTGGCCGGTTTACGCGGCGCAAGGGCGATCATCGGATTTGCAGCAGACACGGTGACCGTGGCGGTTGAATCAGCAAGCTCCTGCTCCAGCTCCCTGACCTCGCCGTTAAAGGATTTTTTACTGCCCGGCTTGATTTCCTTCACCTCGGTGGGCAGGCCGATCAGGTCAAGGATGGCGATAAACGGTTCAGGATCAAGTTCTTCCACGTTAACCATCTTCTTTGCATCCCACTCACCGGTAGCCACCAGCATAGCCGCAGCAACCGGCGGTACCCCGGCAGTATAGCTGATCCCCTGGGATTCAACCTCTTCAAAGCATTTCTTGTGATCAGAGACCTGGTAGATCAGCACCTCACGCTTTTTACCGTCTTTCCAGCCCTTGACAAAGTTGCCGATGCAGGTGTTGCCGGTATAGCCGGGGGCCAGGGTCATCGGATCGGGCAGCAGCGCCTTGACCACTTTGAGCGGCACCACCTCCTGACCAGTGGTCAGGGTTACCGGCAGGTGCGAAAGGAAGCCGAGGGTGCGCAACACCGTGAAGACGTTTATGTAGTGATCACCAAAACCCATCCAGAACCGGATGCTGTTGGCGTCGATATTCTTTGACAGCGAATGCAGTTCGTCATGACCGTTCAGATAGACCGGCTGCTTGCCGGCAACCGGAAAATCATATTCCCGTTTGACGGAGTGGGTGGGGTATTCCTTCCACTGACGGTCAATCCAGGTCCAGACCTTGATAAACTCCCGGAAGTTGATCTCCGGGTCAAAGTTGGTGGAGAAATATTTGCCGTGACTGCCGGCATTCACATCCAGGATGTCGATGGTGTCAATGGTGTCAAAGTAGCGTTTCACCGCCAGGGCGCAGTAGGCATTAACCACACCGGGGTCAAAACCGGCGCCAAGTATGGCAGTCACCCCTTTTTCATCACAGCGTTCCTTGCGCTTCCACTCGTAATTGGCATACCAGGGCGGCTCTTCACAAACCTTGTCCGGCTCTTCATGGATAGCGGTATCGATATAGGCGGCACCGGTCTCAATACAGGCCTCCAGTACCGACATATTGATGAAGGATGCGCCAAGGTTGATCACAATGCCTGATTTGGTCTTCTTGATCAGCTTGACCGTTGCCGGAATATCAAGGGCATCAAGCTGGGCTGAATAGAGCTTGCCGGACGGATCTTTAAGGTGCCCTCGACGGTTGACGCTTTCAATAATCGCATCACACTTGTCCAGCGTTCTTGATGCGATACAGATGTCACCCAGAACATCGTTGTTCATTGCCGCCTTGTGGGCGGCAACATGGGCTACACCACCGGCACCGATAATCAGTACGTTTTTTTTCATGAATCCCCTTACCTCCTTAAGATAGGCTGCCTGTGTAATCGTCATAATCAAAGCTGCGTACCAGCTCCACGCTGCCGTCAAGTCTGCGGACCGCAATAGACGGCATTGGCAGACCGTTGAACCAGTTTTTCTTGACCATGGTGTACCCTGCCGTATCGGCTATCCGCACCTGATCACCAACCTTCAGTTCGTTTTCCAGGCCATAGCTGCCGAAAACATCACCAGCCAGGCAGGAGCGCCCGGCAATCGTGATCTGATGGGGACCGGGACCGGGAAAGGCGATCTGCGGGTTTGTCCGGTAAATCAGGTGGTCCAGCAGATGGGCCTCAACCGAGGCATCAACAATGGCTATCTCAACTTCATTGCGCACCAGGTCAAGCACGGTGGTCACCAGCTCGCAACAGCCGGTAATGGCTGCTTCACCCGGTTCAAGATAAACCTGCAGGCTGTAACGCTGGCTGAATCCCTTCAGCACCTCACAGAAACGTTCAAGCGGATAGTCCGGCTTGGTAAAGGAGATGCCGCCGCCAAAACTGACCCATTCCATGTTTTCAAGCAGGTCAGCGTAGGTGGTGCCGATCTGCTCGATGGCTGCCGCGATGTTGCCGACGTCGTCATTTTCACAGTTAAAGTGGAACATCATGCCGCTGATCAGGGGGGCAACCTCAAACAGCTCACTCCTGCTGCTGACCCCCAGTCGCGAGTATCTGCGGGCCGGATCAGCCAGATCGTAATGGGAGCAGCTGATACCCGGATTAACCCGCAGCCCGATTTTTAGCCCCTGCGCACGGTCATAAAACCGTTTCAGCTGGGAAACGGAATTAAAGATGATCTTGTCAGCAAAGTCGCAGACTGCAGCAACCTCATCTTCGGCATAGACAACGCTGTAGGCATGTACCTCCTTGCCAAATTTTTCATGACCAAGCCGCGCCTCAAACAGCGAGCTGCTGGTGGTGCCGTCCAGATACTGACGCATCAGGTCAAATACGCACCAGGTTGAAAAACATTTCAGGGCCAGTACCGACTTTGCTCCTGACTCCTCACGCACAAACCTGATTTTTTCGAGATTTTTTAGCAAGCGGGCTTCATCAATAAGATAATAGGGGGTCGCAGGTTGCAGCATCTTCATATCCTTATTGCACACGAAATGAACAATGCTGTGCATACCACATAACATCAGCACCTCAAAGCCGTTGAGAGCCAAAATTCAAGAGTTTACACAAACGTAACACAAACAGAACCGTACCGTAGCGCTGATAGCTTACGTTACGGAAGATCTGAACCAACTCCGGGAGGTGCCCATGTTCACACTAAGTGTGTTGGGAACAGTTACGATTGCACTTGCTCTCTATCTCAGGTGGGGATTCCGCTGCCTACCTGCCGAAAACTGGCAGTTTCTGGCCACAATGCCTACCGCAAAAAACGATCAGGGCAGCTGGTGCGGTATCAACGTCACCTGGTACGGTCTGTTGACCGCCAATGCCTATCTGGTTGCGGTGGCAGTACTGCTGGTACTGCTCGGCTCTGTGGGTGTGCCTCCCCGGGCAACGGCGCTCTTAGCCCTGACCATACTGCTCTGCTGTGTGCCGGCCTCGCGGGTGGTGGCGCAGCTGGTGGAAAAAAAGGCCCATACCTTCACCGTGGGCGGGGCAGTATTCGTTGGCATGATCATCACGCCACCGGTAATCTGGCTTTTGAACCGGTTTGCCGGAACGGCCCTTGACTTTCATTTGCCACTCATCGCCACCTGGGCGGCTATTGCCATTGCCTACGCCTTTGGTGAAGGACTGGGACGTCTGGCCTGCATCAGTTTTGGCTGCTGCTATGGTAAGCCGCTGGAGGGACAGACCGGCTTACTGGCCCGGCTGCTGCATGGCAGGGGATTTGTCTTTCATGGCAGCACCAAGAAGATCGCCTATGCCGACGGTCTGGAGGCGGTACCAGTGATACCGGTCCAGGCCATGACAGCGGTACTCTACAGCACCTGCGGCCTGGGGGCTGTTTTCCTGTTTCTGTCTGCCCGCCATACCGCCGCATTCCTGCTGACCGTCAGCGTCACCCAGATCTGGCGCAGCTTCTCCGAGACCCTGCGAGCCGACTATCGCGGCGCCGGGAAGATATCCGCCTACCAGATCATGGGGATAGCGGGCCTGATCTATGCCGTGATCATGGCCGCACTACTGCATCACGAGACAACTCCGTTGGCGTCGCTAGCCGCAGGCCTGCAGGGGCTCTGGCAGCCGGGGATGCTGCTCTTTCTGCAGGGGGTCTGGCTGGCCATCTTTCTCTACACCGGCCGCAGCAC
>CAZYMK010000319.1:0-1429 GCA_964648885.1 uncultured Geobacter sp.
AAGAAGAACCTCGCGGAGAGCTGCTACTGGATATTCGTCGAGGCGAACGTTGTTGAGTCCCAAGACACGACGTGGATGAAAAGTATGATCATCAATGAACTTCAGAACCTGATCCAAGGCACGTGGCAATGGGGCATTGACATTGAGCTGCCCTTTGGGGCGACCAGTGATGCGAATGTCATCATATGCATCGATTAGGATCTCACACTGTGGGAAATGGTGAGCAGGACGCGGGGCAAACACTATAAATGCGGCGACAGTCACCAGAACCGTATCTGGCGTATCGCTACAAACTATAAGACCGCGGGCGTTAAGGGCGGCTTCCGGGGAAAGCTCTTGTGAGTCATCAACAGCGGCAATCCGATTATTGAAAACATCGACAAGCTCCTGATCAAGCGATGTCACTGAAACGTCTCTCAGCACAGCGGTTTCGAAGGCGGAGGCGGCCTCGATCTGATGCTCTCCCTCACTCAACTCTGCATCGGTAGCATTGATCCCATATGCATCCGCAAGGGTGCGCATAATTGCGCGAAGCATTTCAGGCTTCAAATCCTCACGATCATGAAAACGTTTATAGGTATGCCCAGCCTGTCTGATCTCTTCGATTAATTCACGGGTTTCGGGTGATCGGTTTGTGTCTGCCGCCCCTTTGAGGAATACAATAGTCGGAAGTTGAAGCTCCTGAGCAAGGCGATATTCATGGTGCGTGGCCGATAGGTCACCGTCATAACGGCCATATTCATTGGCTATAAGCAGGATATATACAGCACAACCTCGCAGTGCCTCCAGATAAGGTTTTGATGTCGGGCGCAGCGGTGGAGGCTCTTTCTCAAACAGCACTGGAATGCAATGGTGCAAAAGAAAAGGATCGGTGGCGATAAGTCCCGCTACCGCAGCTCTTTCAAATTCAAGCTCTTTTTGTACAGAACTGATAAAAACGTGCTTCTTGTGGTTCATACAAATTCCTCCGGCAAGACTACCAGAAACGCCACTACCTCAAAATCATTGATCCCCGCAAATTCACCTTTAATGGCATGGGTGCCACCTGGCGAAAAGAGACTGGCAACAGCCCGCTCTTCGCTTTTGCCAACTACTGAGGCAACAGCAGCCCCCAACAACCGCTGGGCATGTCGCATGTCTTCGCCCTGTTTGGTGGCCTTGTCAAAACTGGTGCAGGCAGCTGCATCAGGCAGATCACGCCCCAGACTGAGCCGTTTCAGCCTGTCCAGAATCCGTTTGGCCTGGGTATAGGGCAACAACACCGTGCCATCATCCCCCACATGCACCAGAAAGTGCGGAGCCAGGGGATACCCGGTTTCTGCAATTTTGTTGGCTGCAGTTCCTTCTGCACGGAGACAGAAGATAATGCCGGGGGGAATCTCAACTTCTGATGAGGTGACTACAGCACTGGTTCCCAACGGCAGTGATT
>CAZYMK010000319.1:1439-3722 GCA_964648885.1 uncultured Geobacter sp.
GCTTTAAGATACTGAGCCAAGTCAATACGAAAATCTGTCAGGGTCAGGTCTGTGATGGATACGCCGGTAGAGAGGTCTTCCAGATCAATTACAGCATCTTGCAGCTTCAGCAACTGTTTGCGGCGGTATTCCAGATCGTTCATCTGGTTGCCGGACTGCTGCTCAATCAGGTTTTCTTCTCCGGTGGCTGAGATATCCAGCAGTACCATACGCCCGCTTACCCGCTGTTCCAGGTTGATGTATTCCTCCAGCTCCATGTTGGGCCAAAAGTTGACCAGCTGAATGCGATCATTAGGGGAGCCGATCCGGTCAATCCGTCCAAAACGCTGGATAATCCGTACCGGGTTCCAGTGAATGTCATAGTTGACCAGCCAGTCACAATCCTGCAGGTTCTGGCCTTCTGAAATGCAGTCAGTGGCAATCAGCAGGTCAAGCTCTCCTTCATCTGCCAGCTCAACAGGACGTTCTTTTGAGCGGGGAGAGAAGGTTGTAAGGATGGTTGCCAGGTCTTTGCGTAAACCTGGCAGCGTAGTCTGATTGCGGCCAGCACCGGTAACCAGGGCGGTTTCTATCCCCAGGGTTTCTTTTGCCCAGCTTGCCAACTGCTCATACAGGTAGCTGGCGGTATCGGCAAAGGCAGTGAAGACAATAACCTTGCGATTACCTTCGTTACTGGGGTGCTGGCATTTGTGGGTGATGACTTCTTGCAGGGCCGCAAGTTTGGCATCACGGCTAGCAGTTACCTGTTGTGCGGCTGCATGCAGGGTTGCAAGGCGGTTGCGATCTTCAATCAGGTCCTGCTTCCAGCGGATCAGGTCTACATCCCCCAGCAGAACTTTTACCTTGCGGCCAACCAGCAGGCTTTCAAAGGCAGGATCATCAATATCCACATCAGAAATGTTTATCTCTTCAAAGTCATCTGCATGGGCTTCAATACGGGCAAGGGTCGCCTCTACATCATGCAGTTGCCGCTGTACTGTCAGGGTAAATGAGGAAACAGCACTTTCCATCCGCTTGAGCACGTTGACACGCAGCAGGTGAATCAAGCTTTCTTCCCGGTCTACCTGGCGGAAGAATCCTTCTCCACCACGAACCTGAGTACTGTATTTGGCATCATAGGCAGCTTGTTTGTGGGGCAGGACATACCGCAACGGTGCGTATGAGGCGAGATTCAGACGCCGAATCTCGGTGTTGATTTCACGGATGGAGCGGAATTCACCGGCACGATCCACATCCGGCTTGATGTTGATCGGTTTGAGGCGTTCAGGAAAGCGACCTGTTTCACTGATACCGTAATACTTTTCAATATGCTTGCGTGACCGTGCAATGGTGAGTTGATCCAACAGGGTGAAGTAATCAAACCCCAGCATCTCAATCAACCGTGTGGGGGTCTTTTCAGACTCTTCCAGATCAAGCCAGCGGTTGAACTGTTTCTGGGCCAGGCGAGTGGTGTTGTCGATACTGGTTATGCCGTGGTCAAGCAGAGCTGTATCGTCACCTTCAGTTGCAAAGGCTATCTGGTTACGAAGATCAGCCAGACGGTTGTTAACCGGAGTTGCCGAGAGCATCAGAATGCGAGTTTTGACCCCTTCCTTGATGATGCGACGCATCAGGCGGTCATAGCGGGATTCTTTGCCCTTGTGGGTGGCCTTGTTGCGGAAGTTGTGTGATTCATCAATGACTACCAAGTCATAGTTGCCCCAGTTGACGTGGGTCAGATCAATATCACCGGATGAGCCATTATCACGGGACAGGTCAGTGTGGTTGAGCACATCGTAGTTTAAGCGGTCTGCAGCCAGAATGTTGCGGCGGTCATTGGCCTTGTAGATGGTCCAGTTGTCACGTAAACGCTTGGGGCAAAGCACCAGCACCCGGTCATTACGCAGTTCGTGATATTTGATGATGGCCAGGGCTTCAAAGGTCTTACCCAGACCAACACTATCGGCAATGATACAGCCGCCAAAGCGGTTAAGCTTGTCTATTGCACCAACCACGCCGTCACGCTGAAACTTGAACAGCTTCTTCCAGACAATGGTATTGCGGATACCAGTGGCTGATTTGACAATACGGTCTTCATCAAGCTCTTCCCCCTGGTCTTTGAACAGGTGATGCAGGATCAGGGTATAGATAGTGAAAGGGTCACGATGATCTGCAAGATCTTGCAGCGATTTAACCAAGGCATCTTTTACATCCGGGGATGAAGGCAAGCTGTTCCAGAGTGAGGTAACCCACGATCCGAGCATGGCCGATTCATCCGGGCCTTCTGCACACTGGATCAGACTG
>CAZYMK010000320.1:0-333 GCA_964648885.1 uncultured Geobacter sp.
GGTAGATCAGGGTGTCGTTGGTGTCGTCCAGCCATTGAATAATGTCGATCAGTTCTGCCTTCAGCTTGTCCCACAGGGCCATAGAGAACCTCCTCTGTACCGAGAATCGTTTGCTGCTGGTAAACAAGTGTAGATCTTTTTTCTGACATTGCAAGTAGGGTCAACGCATAGTTTTGTCCGCGCAGTGTACCGGTTGGCTAGCCACTGTGCGGCGGTTCATGACTGCCCATAGCTAGAAGAACGGTATGACGAAACCTTTGAGTCTGTGTATACTGTGCTCTGCGATCTGATCCGGAAGGAGCAGTCAACAGCCTGCCGACAGCTTCATCAGGC
>CAZYMK010000320.1:343-2184 GCA_964648885.1 uncultured Geobacter sp.
CCGGCGATTTCACGAATAAAGACCGCAGGATCCTTGATCTTGATGGCATAGATACCGAAGGCGGTCACCCGTACCGCACCGAACTCCGGATCGCGCATGGTGCAGGGGCCGGGGGTGCCCCACTTCAGATTGGTAAACTGGCGGGTAGAGACAAAGTAGACCTCCGCCTTGAAGGGGGATTCAAAGCCGTACTTCCAGCCCTTAAGGGTGGCCAGCACCGGCAGGTTCTGGGTGGTCAGGGTATGGGTGCCGGGGCCAAAAATATCGGCCAGTTGGCCTTCATTGATAAAGACAGCGGCCTGGCCTTCACGCACCACCAGCTTGGCATTGTATTTAATCTCATTGTTATAGCGGGGAAAACGGTAGATCAGGGTGTCGTTGGTGTCGTCCAGCCATTGAATGATATCGATCAGTTCTGCCTTCAGCTTGTCCCACAGGGCCATAGGGCACCTCCTTCTGTGTTCTGCTGGTCTTCAGTGTGGCTATAAGTGTAGTTTCATTTTTGGCGATTGCAAGTTGGAAAACGAATGCGGTACTCTGAAACAAAGATATGCATGCTGGCGGGAAAAGGAGAACGATTATGAAAGAGAAACTTGAACAACTTTTTTACTTCGGTTTGGGTAGTGCCCTTCTTGCCAAAGAGAAACTTGAGCAGGCCGGTGAGACTGCCAAGGGGACTGTGGAGGAAAACGAGCGCAAGGCCCGTGAATTCTTTGATGAGGCCGTGGCCAAGGGGAGCGAAGAACGTGGTCGGCTGAAGGACGACGTGAAGGAGCTGCTGAAAGAGGCGATGGACGAGCTGGGGCTGGCCACCAAGGCCGATCTGGAGGCGTTGCGGGAGGAGCTGGCAAAGCAGCGTCAGGGGCAGCCGTAAGCCGGTGTCCTCGCTTTCGCTGCTCATCAGACAGTACCACCCGGTACGAGTCTACCGGGTCTTCCGGACCCTGCTGACCGTCTTTCTGCTGATCCGCAAACGACCAAGCTGGCTGGGTATCAAGCCTCTTGCGCCCCAGGAACTGGTTAATGCCATTGAACAGCTGGGGGCCAGTTTCATCAAGCTGGCCCAGGTGTTGGCCACCAGGGCTGATTTTTTCTCTGCCGGTTACCTGGACGCCCTCAGACAGCTGCATGATCAACTGCCGGCCATGACTGAGAACGACCTGCAGCAGGTCTTTAGCCGGGCCTTTGACGGCGTTGACTGTTTTCAGGCGTTTGATAGAACGCCCCTTGCCTGTGCCTCCATCGGCCAGGTACACCGCGCTGTGCTGCAGGACGGCAGCCGGGTGGCGGTCAAGCTGCGTCGCAACCGGATTGAAAAGGTGGTGCGGGAGGATATCCGGCTTTTGGGCTGGTTCCTGGCACTGCTGCATCCCCTGTTTGCCGAGTACACCCGCAACTCCATCGAGGCGGTACTGATCGCCTTTCGCCGCACCATCCTGCAGGAAGTAGATATGTTGATGGAGCTGTCCAACCTGGAACGGTTCCGTCAGGCCTACCCCGATGCCGGCATCAGGATGCCGCTTCCGTACCCCCTGTTTTGTTCACACGATGCCCTGGTAATGAGTTTTGAAGAAGGGGTTCGCTTTGATGACCGTGAGCGGCTGGCTGGCCTGCAGGTCTCCTTTGAGGGCCTGATGGAACGGCTGGTGCTGTTCTACACCGAGCAGATGCTGGTGAAGGGCTTTTTTCATGCCGATCCGCACCCCGGCAACCTGCTGGTGACTGAAAAGGGGGAGCTGGTGCTGCTGGATTTCGGTATGGTTAGCCGGATCCCCAATGCAGTCCGCCTGGCCATGATCAACACGGTCAAGGCAGCCTACGAGCGGGATTTCGAACTGCTG
>CAZYMK010000320.1:2194-3719 GCA_964648885.1 uncultured Geobacter sp.
TCGGTGTCATGGATGCCCTCAAAGACTATCCCTTCAAGCTCCCCCAGGAGATCATTTACGTCATGCGGGCCAGCTCCATCATCGAAGGGCTGGGCACCACCTATATCGAAAACTACAACGGTATCAAGGATGTGCTGCCGGTGTTAAAGGCCAATCTGACTCGCGCCCTGGGTGAGCGGGACAGCCTCTGGGGAGTGGTGACCCACGAACTGGTCCAGTTGCCGCTGACCCTGGTCAAGGCCCGCCATCTGGTGGATTCCCTGCAGCATGGTGATCTGACCGTACACCTGGCTGACGAGGATCGTCGCGCCCTGCTGCGTCCGGCTCAGCAGTGGCTGCGGCAGATGACCTGGATCGGCCTGCTGACCGCCCTGGCCTTTTACCTGCGGGGAGTGGACCATCCGGCAGCTGGCTGGCTTTCGCCGGCCTGTCTGGGAGCAGCGCTGATCAAACTGATCTGGTGGAGAAAATGGTGATTCCGGAGGTGTGTTATGACCTGTAAAAAGTGCGGTACCCTGCCGACCATCAGTCGTGCAGGCGGTGAGGCGTTTTTTAACTGCAGTGTAGAACCATTGCAGCTCAAGCTGCTGGCGATCCTGCAGCAAGAAGGCTACACGGCCCGCCCGGAGGATGACGTGATCCGGGTAACGGTGGACAGCTTCCTGCAGCTGATTGCCTGTTTGAGCAGACGCAACGACCTGGCTGAGGTGGAGAGCGAAGGGATCAGCCTGCTCTTTCTCGAACAGGGCCAGCAGCTTGATTTTAGTGCCTTTGCCCGCACCAAAAGCCTCAAGAAATGGTTCTTTCTGCTCAATAACCGGGAGTTTCTGGATATCTTTGAGAACAACTCCCTGACCACCTGGTTTCAGCCGATCGTCTCCCTGCCCACCCATGACATCGTGGCCTACGAATGCCTTTCGCGCGGGGTCAAGGCTGATGGTTCCTTGATGCCGCCCCAGATTCTGTTCAAGCTGGCTGAAGAGAATGACCTGCTCTTTTACCTGGATCGCCTCTGCCGCGAAAACGCCCTCAAGACCGCAGCGGTCAAGAAGATCAGTGTTGATATCTTCATCAACTTCGTCCCCACCGCCATCTACGTGCCGGAGACCTGCCTGCAGAGCACCATGAAGTGGGCGCAGCAGCTGGAATATGACCCCAGTCGGGTGGTGTTCGAAGTGGTGGAGACCCACCAGGTATCAGACCTGCAGCATCTGCGGACGATCCTGGACTACTACCGCAGCAAGGGGTTTCGTACTGCGCTGGATGATATCGGCTCCGGCCACACCAACCTGATCACCCTGGCGGCCCTGGGGGCTGACGTGATCAAAGTGGATCAGGGGATCATCACTGGCATCGATAACGATTCGGTTAAACAGTCCATCTTTGGGGCGTTGGTCGGGATTGCGCGGCAAAACGGGATCAAGGTGCTGGCTGAAGGGGTGGAGACCTGCGAAGAGCTGGCCTACGTTACCCAGCAGGGGGCTGACCTGGCCCAGGGTTTCCTGCTTGCCAAGCCGTCACCGGA
>CAZYMK010000321.1:0-1943 GCA_964648885.1 uncultured Geobacter sp.
CACAAATGGGAATGTTTTGTAACCAGTGTGAGCAGGCAGCCAATGGAACCGGCTGCAATATTTCAGGGGTTTGCGGCAAGAAGCCGGATGTGGCTGCCCTGCAGGACCTGCTGCTGTACGGCCTGAAGTCGTTGGCGCTTTATGCCGACAAGCTGGGACGCGACAAGGAAATCGACCGTTTTACCGTTGAGGGGCTCTTCTCTACCGTTACCAACGTTGACTTTGACCCGGCCGACATCGGCAAGCTGATCCAGCGCTGCTATCAGTTGAAGGAAAAGGCCAAGGCTGCCTGCGCCGTCAAGGGTATCACCCTGTCCGGCGTTGTTGCCGAGTGGCAGCCCCCTGCAGACCTGGCAGGCATGGTGGTCCAGGGTGAGCAGCACGGCATCAATACCCAGCATATTAACGAAGATATCCGCTCCGTCATCGAGATTCTGATGTACGGCCTGAAAGGGATGTCGGCCTATATGGATCACGCCATGATCCTGGGCCGCAGCAATGATGACGTGCTGGCCTTTTTCCAGAAGGCGCTGGCCGCCACCACTGATGCATCCTTGGGCCTGATGGATTTTGTGGGCCTCTGCATGGAGTGCGGCAAGCAGAACCTGACCACCATGGGACTGCTGGATACGGCCCACAACGAGACCTACGGCGCTCCCCAGCCCACCGCCGTCAACCTGGGCACCAGATCCGGCAAGGGGATCCTGGTGACCGGCCATGATCTGAAGATGCTGGAGGAGCTGCTGAAGCAGACCGAAGGCAAGGGGATCAACATCTATACCCACGGTGAGATGCTGCCGGCCCACGGCTATCCGGGCCTGAAGAAGTACCCGCACCTGGTTGCCAACTACGGCGGTGCCTGGCAGGACCAGGCCAAGGAGTTTCCGCTCTTCCCCGGCGCCATTATCTTCAACACCAACTGCATCCAGCGTCCGGCCGATTCCTACAAGGATCGTCTCTATACCTGGGGTCTGGTACAGTGGCCTGATGTCAAGCATATCGAAGGCTGGGATTTCAGTGAAGTGATCAACAAGGCCCTGGAGTGCCCGAGCCTGCCGGAAAATCCGGGTCAGGAGATCCTGGTCGGCTTTGGCCACAAGGCAGTACTGGGTGTGGCTGACAAGGTGATTTCTGCGGTCAAGGCCGGCCAGATCAAGCACTTCTTCCTGGTGGGCGGCTGCGACGGCGCCAAGAGCGGTCGTAACTACTACACCGAGTTTGCCGAGCAGGCCCCCCAGAATACCGTGATCCTGACCCTGGCCTGCGGCAAGTACCGCTTTAACAAGCTTGAGTTCGGCGATATCGGCGGTATCCCCCGTCTGCTGGATGTGGGGCAGTGCAACGATGCCTACAGTGCCATCCAGATCGCCGTGGCCCTGGCCGGCGCCTTTGAGTGCGGCGTGAACGACCTGCCGCTCTCCATGATCCTCTCCTGGTACGAGCAGAAGGCGGTGGTGATCCTGCTGACCCTGCTGTCGCTGGGGATCAAGAACATCCGCCTCGGACCTTCACTGCCGGCCTTTATCACGCCGAACGTGCTGGCCTTCCTGGTGGAGAACTTCAACATCATGCCGATTACCACGGCAGAGGAAGATCTGAAGGCGATTCTGGGGTAGGTAGCAGTCAAACCTCCCCCCTCCCGACCTCCCTCGCTGGGGGGAGGAGTATGGGCTCGTCTCCCTCCCCAGGAGTGGGCCAGGATGGTGCAGGTCATACTGCACACGTTTGTTCTCAACAGGCAGCCCACTACACAGGGCTGCCTGTTTTTTGTTGTGTCACGGTGCAGGATCGTGGCAGAAAGAGTGACGATGAACCTTACAACGGCAATTACTCACGCGGAGCCGCGAAGCTCGCGGAGAAAATCGAGCCGTTACCTGAAATACGTAATCAAACCTCCAGGTGAAACAATGGCAAACCATTACTACATGACAGTATTCTTCGCG
>CAZYMK010000321.1:1953-3704 GCA_964648885.1 uncultured Geobacter sp.
GCGCAGGCGTGCTGCAGAGACCGGGGCTATTCCAGCCTGTCGCGGTGGGGCGTTGTCGGTTTGTCTGATCTATCCAAACCGCTATGAAACCGCCATGAGCAGTCTGGGGTTTCAAACGGTCTACCGGTTGTTCAACGATCAACCGGATCTGGTCTGTGAGCGGTCGTTCCTGCCGGACCGCGAGGAGCTTGAGGCCTACCGGAAGTCGGGCGAGACGCTGGTCTCCCTGGAGAGCGGGCGTCCCCTGAACAACTTTGACCTGCTGGCCTTCTCTATCTCTTTTGAGCCTGACTATATCAATATCCCCACCATTCTGCAGCTGGGCCGGGTACCGGTCTGTGCTGCAGACCGGCAGTCGTCTGACCCGCTGGTGCTGGCAGGTGGGGCAGCCTGTTTCATCAACCCTGAACCGGCAGCGCTGTTCTTTGATCTGCTGGCCATTGGTGAAGGGGAGACCCTGGTGCCCCAGCTGTGCAGCTTTCTGAAGGAACAGCTGGGCAGCTGCCGCGACGATCTGTTGCAGCAGGTGGCTCAGCTGCCTGGCTGGTATCTGCCTGCACTGCCGCACCGACAGCCGGTCAGCCGGGTCTGTGCCCCTGTTGACGCCCCCCCCTCCTGTTCGCAGGTACTGACCGAGGAGACCGAGTTCAGTAACATGTTTCTGGTGGAGGTCAGTCGCGGCTGTCCGCGTGGTTGCCGGTTCTGCGCCGCCGGTTTTGTCTGGCAGCCGTTCCGTCAACAGCCCCTTGCGATGCTGCAGGAGGTCTGCCAGGCAGGTCTTGCCCAGCGTCGCACCATCGGCCTGGTGGGGGCGGCAGTGTCCGACTATCGGCATATCGAGGAACTCTGCCGTTTCATTGTTGAGCAGGGGGGCTCTCCTTCGTTGTCATCATTGCGGGTTGATCGGCTTACCCCCGGCCTGCTGGAGCTGTTGGCCACGGCAGGCCACAAGACGGTTTCGCTGGCGCCGGAGGGGGGCTCGCAGCGGATGCGCGATATGGTGCGCAAGAACCTGACCGCAGAACAGATCCTGGTTGCGGCGGAGGCAGTGGCCCGGGCCGGTATCCTTAACCTGCGACTCTACTTCATCATCGGCCTGCCCGGTGAGACTGATGACGATCTTGAAGAACTGGTGCAACTGGTTGCTGCCGTGCGCGAGCGGGTGGTGGAGCAGGCCCGGGCCCACAAACGGCTGGGTGAGATTACCCTGTCGGTGAACCCGTTTATTCCCAAACCGGGTACGCCGCTGCAGTGGGCCGGCATGTGCCCCCTGCCTGAGCTGAAACGCAAGGTGGCACTGCTGGAAAAGCGGATACGGCCGCTGGCCAATGTGCGGCTGAAGGTGGAGGAGCTGCAGGGGGCGGCGTTGCAGGCCCTGCTGTCACGGGGCGGGCGTGAGTTGACGCCGCTGGTGCTGGAGCTCTCAAAGGGGCTGGCGTTGCGTAAGGCAGCAAAGGTCTGCGGGGTGGATGTTGAGCGTTTAACCACCATGACGCTGCCCCTGGATGCGTCGCTGCCCTGGGACGTGGTGCAGTCAGTTGACCGTGCCGACCTTGTGGCTGAATACCGCAAGGCCATGCAGGTGATTGGAGTATCAGTATGAAAACGTGCAGTGTCTGCGGCGCAGAGTTTGATGAGACCGTCACGCCGGATTCAATCTTTCTTGAGGCAGGGGCGTGGCTGTCGGAAGAGATCTGGCAGGATGCTGGTGAGCTCTGCCCTCAGTGCCTGGAGAACCGCGCCAGGCTGGC
>CAZYMK010000322.1:0-3701 GCA_964648885.1 uncultured Geobacter sp.
GCAGAGCATTCAGGAGGTGTCTGCCAGTCAGATCAGTCTTATCCGCCAGAAAAAGCTGCAGCTGAACACCACCATCCAGGATCAGGTGCCGGAACTGCTCTATGGTGATTCACTGCGCTTGAGACAGATCCTGCTGAACCTGCTGGGCAATGCAATCAAATTTACTGAAACCGGTACCATCACGATCTCGGTCAAGGCCACTCCGTGCCAGGACAAAACCTGCACGATCAGGCTGGAGGTCAGTGATACCGGCATCGGGATGACGAACGAGACCGTATCCAGAATCTTTAACAGTTTTGAGCAGGCTGACAACAGCACTACCCGGCGTTTTGGTGGCAGTGGCCTGGGGCTCTCCATCTGTCGGCGTCTTGCAGAGCTGATGGGGGGAACGATCCGTGCTGAATCAACCCCGGGCAAAGGATCTACCTTTATTGTCGAGTTACCTTTTGCGATTTCTGAGCTGCAGTTCATGCCGGTTAAACATCTGGAACTGCCTGCTGCACAAGGGGAAGCCGGTTTAAAGCTGCTGCTTGCTGAAGATAACACCCTGAATGCCGCAACAACGGTTGCCATGCTCAAACGTCTCGGGCACCAGGCCGAAGTGGCCGTAAATGGGCAGTCAGCCCTTGAACTCTGGCACACGGGAAGATTCAACGCGATTCTGATGGATATTCAGATGCCGGTGATGGATGGCTGTCTTGCCGTATCAATTTTGAGGGGACAGGAGCAAAAGACGGGAGGACACATTCCGGTGATTGCCATGACCGCCTTTGCCCTGCAGGGAGACCGGGAGCGGTTCCTGGCCCAGGGCTTTGACGGCTACATCTCCAAACCGGTTGATATACATCTGCTTAACAGGGAACTGATGCGGCTAACGACAACGGGCTGAAATGGCACTGAAATAACAAGCTTCAAGCATAAACCCTTTTAATTTCAGCAGCCAGGGTTTCAATAAAAAACGGCTTGGCAACATACCCGTCAAAACCTGCACCAAGGAATCGTTCCTGGTCTCCAGCCAATGCATGGGCAGTGACCGCGATAATCGGAACATGAGATGCTGTCCCCTCCCGCTGTCTGATGGTTTTCACCACCTCATCACCGTTTAAGCCAGGCATCTGGATATCCATCAGAATCAGATCAAACGTCCCTTTTCCCCACTCCAGAAGCGCCTGAGTACCATCCACCGCAAGCGTGGTCTGATATCCAAGAATCTCCATGAGCTTTATTGCGTAGCTGTAGTTTGCAGGATTATCCTCGGCAATCAGCACTGTACGTTTCTTGTTGCTGGTCAGCGTTGGAGCTGTTGGCGCTACAGCGTCAGCATTGGTGGTGCAGGGGCGTGAGGAAACAGTACAGGGCAGAAGCAGATGAAAAGTGCTGCCTTTGCCGACCTTGCTTTCAACGGTGATACTGCCGCCCATCAGTTCTGCCAGTTTGCGGCTGATGGCAAGCCCAAGCCCGGCGCCACCATGTCTGCGGGTATTTGATTCATCTGCCTGGGTGAACATGTTGAAGATGTGGTCGAGTTTGGACGGCTCTATGCCGATGCCGGTGTCAGTGACCGCAACATCGAGCAGGATCGTAGATGCGTGCTGCTCCTTGACCGCCACCTCAAACCTGATGCCGCCAGTATCCGTAAACTTGATGGCATTTGACAGCAGATTGGAAAGCACCTGCAGTACCCGTAGATGGTCTCCAATCAGCAGGGCAGGAACTGCTGCAGAGATGGTGGACTCTATACTTAAGCCCTTTGCGCTGATGTGGGCTTGCTGCATCATAATTGCTTTTTCAATGCACTGGCGTAATGAGTATTCAGCCTGTTGAATCTGCAGCTGATCAACCTCTATCTTGGTGATATCAAGTATGTCGCCAATCAGGCTTGTCAGATTTTCAGCAGAAACCTGAAGCGTATTAATATACTCCTGCTGCTCTTCCGTAACCCCCGTCAAGGCGACCAGTTGTGCCATGCCGATGATACCATTCAGTGGCGTACGCAGTTCATGGCTCATGTTGGCAAGGAATTGGGTTTTGGCCTTGTTTGCCGCCTCTGCCAGATCCTTGGCAATCATCAGCTCTTCCTGGGTCTTTTGGCGCTCGGCAATTTCTTCTTCCAGCTGGGTGGCCTGTATCCTCAGTTCATCTTCTGTTTTTCTACGAGTTTCAACCTCCTCTTTAAGGCGACTGTTAAGCGTGCGTACACTGTAATAGCGCCAGAAAACCACCAGAAAAACCAGCAGGCCGGTGGAGCTGCCGATCGTTATGGCTGCCTGCCTGGTTGTCCACCAGGATTGCGGTGCGCCCAACCAGCGCTGGAAAATTTCGACATATTCAGGGGATTGGTAATACTCCTTGATCACCGTGTTCAGCTGCTGCTGCAGCAGCCTGTTGTCAGGATGCAGCCCGATGCCACGTTTTGATTCCAGCAGCGGTGGCTCAATGGCCCTGATTTTCTGCTCCAGACCGGCCTCTTCAGCCAGTCTCATAATCGTATCCCGAAAGGTAAGCACAAGGTCAATTTTGCCGATTATGAGGTCCATCAGCAGATGCTGCAGACTGTCGTACTGGGTCAGCGTGATATCCTGTCGTTCCTTCAGCATGGTATAGGCGGTGCTCTTGCTCATCACCCCGACCCGCAGGCCGGGTGCCGGCCCCTTGGTGACACTGTCGGTGCTTCGTACCAGGTAGCTGATAGGAGCGCGATCAATGGCATCAGTAAACAGGAGTAATTGTTCCGTGTCCTGGTTCATAACCCGCATCGGCACCAGATCGGCCTCACCGGAAAGTACCAGCCTATCCACTTCATCCCATGCAGCGGCAAAGCGATAACGGACCTGCAGGCCAGCACGTTGCGCCAGTGCATTGGTCAGATCAACAGCAAGCCCTGCAGGCTGGTTTGTCTTGGCATCTTTGAAATAATAAGGGGGAAGGTCGGGAGGTATGACAGCAAACAGTGGAGAGCGCAGGTCTCCCCCCTGTTCGGCATACAGGGTGGAGGAGAAGACGCTGAACAACAGTATCAGCAGCAGCTTGCGGATCATAAAAAATCCTTTGTGATCTTCTGTAGCTGTTGTTTGAACTACCACTCATTGGCTGGTTGTCAAGCTACAGCCTGGAAACAAAGGGTCAGGGATGGAGTTGTAACCTGCCCTATGCTCTTCTAAGGTTTTTATGCGGCCTTGCGGAATTCAGCGACAACAAAGCGGCCTATGCAGCCCAGGGCACGTTCAAGGTTAGGAGTTTTGGATGGATGCAGGGGGTCAAGCATCCGTCTGACCTCTTTTTCATCAACACCCAGCTGGCGGGCAAGCTCGGTTTTACTTATATGATCTTCGCGCATGGCAAGGTATAAGGCAGCCTTAAGGGATGTTGACAAGGGGACAGCCGCCATCTGTTCACCCGGTTGTTTGCGTGAAGGTGCGGGAATATCTGCGTTACGCTTCATGCGTGATGCTATGGCCTCATCAAGTGCGTCTGATGCTTCTGAAACCGCCTGTATAATAGTGTTACCCTGGGTTATAACTTCGGGGATGTCGCGACAGGTTACGGTATAGCCGCCGTCCTGTACGTCTGGCGTAAGCTGTACGGGATAAATCATTTTCATTTGTTTATGTCCCCATGATTTCATCAAGCGTGATGCCAAGCTGCTTAAGGAGTCTAGCAAAAACAAACTGGACAATTGGTCATGATTTTGGAGCGATGGA
>CAZYMK010000323.1:0-1551 GCA_964648885.1 uncultured Geobacter sp.
AGCCGGATTAACATAGAGAGAAGGAGGCGATATGATAACCAGTATCGTCATGGCGCTGGTAATTGTGGCCGTTGCCGGCGTTGCGTATGTCGCAGGAACACGTTTTGGCCGCAAGAGTACGGAAGGATTGGTGGCACAGGCCGAAGAACTGGCCGCAAAGGTTTTAGAGGATGCCCGCAGGGAAGCGGAAACCATTACCAAAGAAGCGGAGTTGACAGCCAAGAACGCAGCTCTTGAAGCAAAAGAAGTAGCAGAAGGTGAACTGAAGGAAAAGAAGCGGGATATCCAGAACCAGGAGAAGCGGATACAGCAGAAGGAAGAGCATCTGGACAAAAAGGCGGTCCTGGTGGACCAGAAGGAGATGGACCTGCTCAAGAAGGAGCAGGCGGTCAGCGTTAAAGAACAGGCCCTGGTTCAAAAAGAGGAGCAGGTTGCCAAGGCTGCGGATGCGCAGCGAGCCAGACTGGAGCAGATCTCCGGCATGTCTGCCGAAGAGGCCAAGAACACGCTGGTTGAGGCTATGGAGAGCGAGGCCCGGCACGATGCGGCCAAGCGTATCAAGCTGATCGAAGAAGAAGCCAAGGAAACGGCCGACAAGAAATCGAAGGAGATCATTGCCGCAGCGATTCAGCGTTATGCTGGTGAGTATGTCTCGGAAAAATGTGTCTCAGTGGTTCCGTTGCCATCCGATGAGATGAAGGGACGGATCATTGGTCGTGAAGGGCGTAACATCAGGGCACTGGAGGCTGCAACCGGCATTGACCTGATCATTGACGACACCCCGGAGGCGGTGATCCTCTCCGGCTTCAATCCGGTCCGCCGTGAGGTGGCCCGGCTGTCACTTGAAAAGCTGCTGGCCGATGGCCGTATTCACCCCGGTCGGATTGAGGAAGTGGTTGCCAAATCAGAGGAAGAGGTGGAAAAGGCGATCAAGGAGGCTGGTGAGCAGGCCGCCTTTGACTTGGGGGTTCACGGTATCCATCCCGAGATCCTCAAGCTGATCGGTCGCCTCAAATACCGCACCTCCTACACCCAGAACGTCTACCAGCACTCGCTGGAGGTGGCCTTCCTGTGCGGTATCATGGCGGCAGAACTGGGCGTCAACGTCAAACAGGCCAAACGGGCCGGTCTGCTGCACGACCTGGGCAAGGCTGTTGACCACGAGGTGGAAGGCTCCCACGCGGTCATCGGTGCTGATCTTGCCCGCAAGTATGGGGAATCACCCAAGATCGTCCATGCCATTGCTGCCCACCATGAAGATGAAAAGCCGTCAACCATCCTGGCGGTACTGGTACAGGCCGCTGATGCCCTTTCCGGCGCACGCCCCGGCGCACGGCGTGAGATGATGGAATCCTATGTCAAGCGCTTGGAGGATCTGGAGCGGATCGCCACCTCCTTTGACGGCGTACAGGGTTCCTTTGCCATTCAGGCCGGTCGTGAGATACGGGTGATGGTCTCCAGCGACAAGGTCTCGGATGACCAGTCAGTGCTGCTTGCCCGGGATATCGCCAAGAAGATCGAGAGCGAGATGACCTATCCGGGCATGATCAA
>CAZYMK010000323.1:1651-3683 GCA_964648885.1 uncultured Geobacter sp.
ATTCTGTTTATAGGTGATATCGTCGGCTCTCCCGGCCGCAGTGCCATCAGCCGGGAGCTGCACCGGCTGGTGGACCGCCACGGGGCAGATATTGTCATTGCCAATGGCGAAAATGCGGCTGGCGGTTTCGGCATCACGCCGGATACCGCCAACGAACTGTACCGTCAGGGGATTACCCTGCTGACCAGCGGTAATCATATCTGGGACAAGAAAGACAACAGCGGTTATCTGGATCGTGAAGAGCGGCTGATCAGGCCGCTTAACTACCCCCCCGGCACGCCGGGGCGGGGTTCGGCCGTTGTCGAGACTCCGGGCGGGGTGAAGGTGGGGGTGCTGAATCTGGAGGGCCGGGTCTACATGAAGAATCTGGACTGCCCTTTTCGGGTTGCCGATACCGAGCTGGAGCAGTTGCGCCGGGAAACACCGATCATCCTGGTGGATATCCATGCCGAGGCCACTTCGGAAAAAGCTGCCCTGGGCTGGTATCTGGACGGTCGGGTCTCGGCGGTGGTCGGCACCCACACCCATGTCCAGACCGCAGATGAGCGGATACTGCCGGGCGGCACCGCCTATATCACTGATGTGGGGATGACTGGCTCTTTTGATTCGGTGATCGGCATTGACAAACATCAGGCGATCCAGCGTTTTCTGACCCAGCAGCCGGTTAAATTCGACATCCCCAAGAAGGATCTGCGGATCAATGCCGTGGTGATCGGGGTAGATACAACAACAGGTAAGGCCGTCAGCATTGAGCGGATCAATGCGGCCTGTTGATGAGCATAGCACGCGGATACCACGGATCAGGCGGATGTACGCAGATAAAACCTGAAAGAAATTCAGAATCTTGAACGGTATTCCGCAAAAGTCTTTTATTGTAATAAATCTTCACGATAATCATCTGCAGTCTATTATCAAGGCTTTTCATGCCTTTTATGGAGCATCAGAATGAGTGGAACGGTAGCCGATCAGATGGCCGTGATCAAACGCGGCTGTGTCGAACTTTTGGTAGAGAAGGAGATGGAAGACAAGCTGGGTAAGGGCCGGCCCCTGATCATCAAGGCTGGCTTTGACCCCACTGCGCCGGACCTGCACCTGGGACATACTGTGCTGATCCAGAAGCTGCGTCAGTTTCAGCAGCTGGGTCATGATGTCCATTTCCTGATCGGTGATTTTACCGGTATGATTGGTGATCCCACCGGCAAGTCCGAGACCCGCAAGGTCTTGACCCGCGAGGATGTACTGCGCAATGCCGAGACCTACAAGGAGCAGGTCTTCAAGATCCTTGACCCGGAAAAAACCAAGGTGGTCTTCAACTCCTCCTGGCTGAACGACCTGGGCTGTGGTGGTCTGATTGCCCTGGCCTCCAAGTACACCGTGGCCCGGATGCTGGAGCGGGACGACTTTCACAAGCGCTACACTGGCCAGCAGCCGATCGCCATCCACGAATTTCTGTATCCACTGATTCAGGGCTACGACTCGGTGGCCATGAAGGCTGATGTGGAACTGGGCGGTACCGACCAGAAGTTCAACGTTCTGATGGGACGCGAGCTGCAGCGGGAATGGGGCCAGCCGCCCCAGTGCGTGCTGACCATGCCGCTGTTGGAAGGGCTGGACGGCGTCAACAAGATGTCCAAGTCACTGGGCAACTACATCGGTATCAGCGAATCGCCTGACGAAATCTTCGGCAAGGTTATGTCCATCTCAGACGGGTTGATGCTGCGCTATTACGAACTGCTCTCCGATCAGAGCCTGGCTGCAATTGAAAAGATCAAGGCCGGGCTGGCCGATGGGTCGCTGCATCCGATGGCCGCGAAAAAGGCCCTGGGGCGTGAACTGGTGGATCGCTTCCACGGTGCTGGCCAGGGGCAGCAGGCTGAAGACAACTTTGTCAAGCGGTTCAAGGAAAACGAGATTCCGGACGAGATGCCGCAGATCAGCTATACTGCGGCTGATTGCCCGGTAGTGCTGGCCAGGGCCTTGACCGAGGCCGGCCTGACCAAGTCCAACGGTGAGGCCCGTCGTTCCATAGACC
>CAZYMK010000324.1:0-3679 GCA_964648885.1 uncultured Geobacter sp.
CCGATGTCGCCGGAGCAGAGCGCAAGCACCCGGTAAGGCAGTTCCAGCAGCTGCAGCACCTTCTCGGCATGGCCGGTCAACTTTTCCAGTTCAGCCTGGGACTCGTCCGGATGGACAAATTTGACCAGCTCTACCTTGTTAAACTGGTGCTGGCGGATCAGGCCGCGGGTATCTTTGCCGTGGGAGCCGGCCTCACGCCGGAAACAGGGGGTGTAGGCGGTGTAGCTGATCGGCAGGTCGGACTTTTTCAGAATTTCATCACGGTGGATGTTGGTGACCGGCACTTCTGCCGTAGGAATCAGGAAGAAATCAGGGTCAACCAGCCGGAACAGGTCCTCCTCAAACTTGGGCAGCTGACCGGTGCCGGTCATGCTGGCCCGGTTGACCATGAACGGCGGCAGCACCTCGGTGTAGCCGTGTTCAGCCGTGTGCAGGTCAAGCATAAAGCTGATCAGAGCCCGTTCCAGCCGAGCCCCGGCCCCTTTGGAGAGGCAGAAACGGGCGCCGGTGATCTTGGCTGCCCGCTCAAAGTCCAGAATTCCCAGTGCCTCGCCAATATCCCAGTGGGCCTTGGGTTCAAACCCAAAGACCGGGGGAGTACCCCAGCTGCGAACAACAACGTTGTCATCTTCCGATTTTCCAACCGGCGTGGTGGGGTGAGGCAGATTGGGGACCGTCATCAGCAGGTTGGTGAACTCTTCTTCAACAATTTTCAACTGATCATCAAGGACCTTGATCTTGGCCGAGACCTCTTTCATCTCGGCAATCTTGTCCTTAACCGTGCTTTTATCCTTAATTTTGGCGATCTCTTCAGAGGTACTGTTCTTTAGTGCCTTAAGGGTTTCGCTCTCAGTCAGCAGGCTGCGGCGTTTCACGTCCAGCTCGCGAAAGCCTGCCAGAGAGAGGTTGCCGCCCCTGGTGGCAAGGGCGGCCTCGGCCTGGTCAAGGTTGTCGCGAATAAATTTGGTGTCAAGCATGGGAAATTCCTTTGGTTCTGTCAGATTGAAGGTGTAGTATCTAGCACTTATGAATAGGAATCGTCAACGCAAAACAGGTGTCTTTTCATGGCTTGGTGCGGCATTGCTGGTGTTGGTTTCAGCGGTGTCGGTACCAGCTGGTGAGGTAGTTATTCAGGCTGCCGGTGATGTTATGCTGGGCGGGCGCTGGGAGCAGCAGGTAGCCCGAAACGACTACTTCCATCCCTTTGAGAAGATAACCGCCGAGCTGAAAAAGAGTGATATCACGCTGGTCAACCTGGAAGCCCCCCTGACGAGTCGTGGCAGCGAGTATACCGATAAAAAGTACCGCTTCCGGATCAAACCGCAGGCGGCAGCTGCTTTGAAAAAGGCCGGTATCACCACCGTTACCCTGGCCAATAACCACAGCATGGACTACGGTGCAGAGGGGCTGTTTGACACCCTGCAGCAGCTGGACAAGGCAGGGATCGGTTATGTTGGTGCCGGAGAAAACCTGGCCGCTGCCCGTAAGCCGGTGATCTACGCTGTTCGCGGCACCAGGGTGGCCATCCTGGGCTATTCGCTGACCCTGCCGCAGGAGTTCTGGGCTGGTGAGAAACGAGCCGGTACCGCACCGCTGTTGGAAAAGCTGGTCAAGGCTGATATTGCGGTGGCTCGCAAACAGGCGTCAATTGTCATCGTTACCGTCCATTGGGGGGAAGAGGGCACAACCCGGCTGCGGGAGTATCAGCCCCGGTTGGGCCGGATGATGATTGATAGCGGGGCAGATGCAGTGATCGGTCACCATCCCCATATCCTGCAGGGGGTGGAAGTCTACAGGCGTGGGATCATCTTTTACAGCCTGGGTAATTTTGCCTTTGCTCATAAAAGCAAGATAGCAGACCGGACTTTGCTGGTACGGCTTCGGTTTGAGGGAAACAAGCGCACGGCAGAACTGGTGCCGGTCAACATCCTGCACCGCGAGGTCGGCTTTCAGCCAACGCTGCTGACCGGCGAAAAGGGGGATGAAGTGGTGGAACGGGTGAAGAGGTTGCCACCTGAGAGCGTCACTATCCGTAAAGAGGGAGAACGCTGGCTGGTTGATTTTTAGATGGACGCACAAACCGGCATTGGTGTACATTTTTTATGTCTATTAAAATGTACAAAATGGAGGCTACCATGATCCAGGCAAGTTTTTCTGAACTACGTAACCATGCCAAGCAGTATTTTGATTCAGTGGAGGCTGGCGAATCGGTTCGGATTCTACGGAATGGCAAGCCGATTGCCGATATCGTTCCGGTTCAGGCTGATCTGCCTTCATGGAAGCGTAGAAAAGCCCAACCTCTGGTGCTGAGTGGTGTTTCTCTTGCAGCTATGATCCTTGAGGAGCGGGAGACCAGTAGCTAATGCGGGTCTTTTTTGATTCATCCGCCTTTGTAAAGCGGTATGTGCAGGAAGAGGGGACCGACACGGTTCTGTACTGGTGTGACCAGGCCACGGAGCTTTGTCTCTCCGGTATCGCGCTGCCGGAAATTATTGCTGCCTTTTGTCGTCTGCAACGTGAAAACAGGATCAGTTCTCTACAGTATCGTCACCTGAAAACCATGCTGCTGTCAGACATTACGGATGCCGTTGTCACGGATCTGACTCCTTCGGTTATGCGGCATGCCTTCAACTGCCTTGAAACCAATCTGCTGCGGGGGATGGATGCAATCCATGTTGGCAGTGCCCTGGAGCTGGCGGCGGATCGTTTTATCTCAGCTGATATTCGCCAGTGTACTGCCGCAACTCAGGCAGGTTTGACGGTTATTCAGTTGTAGGTGGTTTCAATACAGCAGATACCTCTCCCTCAGTTTATTGAACTGTTCAGTGCCTCCCTGCCAGCGTGCCATGACCTGCTCCGGCGCGGTCCCGTCATGCAGCATCTGCCACGCATGGTTATCCCCCAGCATCCCGTGAAATCCTCCGGCAGCATGGTACTGTTTCGGGTGTGCCAACTGAATGGCTCGAACCAGGTGCAGACCAGCCAGCGGCAGATTGGCTGACTGCAGGTCGGTAATGACAACCTCAATGCCGTAGCAGTGTTTGCCCTGATAGGGGTGGCCGGGGGCGGTGGGGGTAAAGGTGGTGGCACTGAATTTCAGGCCGGGCAGGTCTGGCAGGTTTTTAAGGACGGCGGTCGAGTCAAGCCAGGGTGCGCCATACTGGTGAAACGGCTTTTCCGTACCACGGGCAACAGAAAGATTCGTCGCCTCCAACGGTCCAAAGCCGGGATACAGCAGGGCTGCCACCGGGTCTTTCATGTTGGGGGAGGGGTTGATCCAGGGCAGGCCGGTATCCTGCCAGAGCATGTTCCGTTTCCAACCCTCCATGCTTACCACCTGCAGGTTGGCATTGATGCCGGCCTCACGGTTGATCAGACGGGCCAGCTCGCCAACCGTCAGACCGTGGCGGGTCGGGATCGGGTGGGTCACGGTCAGGGAGCGGCAGCCGGTTTTGTCTGCGGCAATTCTGCGGGAGATCTCGCTGGCATCAGGCACCGCACCTTCAACCGCGAAGCCCCCCAGTGGATTGGGACGGTCCAGTACCACCAGTGGGATCCCCTGCTGTTTGGCAGCCAGCAGGGCATGGTGCAGGGTGCCGATGTAGGTGTAGAAGCGGGCGCCGATATCCTGAATATCAAAGACCAATACCTGGATGTTGGTCATCATCTCCGGTGTGGG
>CAZYMK010000325.1:0-3676 GCA_964648885.1 uncultured Geobacter sp.
TGTCAGTAGCAAGTAGAAATGTCCGGTTTTGTAGCACATGAATTGTCCGCTTTTGGAAATTCAGTAGAAAGCTGCGGAGGGCGTAGCCCGGAGCAGCTTTCTACCCGGCGAGCGGCGAACATTACGCTGCCAATAGTTCCTTGTTGAGTATCTGTTTCCCCTGCTGGTCGTACCATGCAAGTCTTCTTGGTCCGTGGAACAGCGAGATGGTTCCGTCCAGATGACGGTGTACCCGAACCTTGGCCTTGATGTAGTTGCATCGGTACTGGTCCTTCGGGATCTGTAGATGCAGATTCTCGAATCGTACACAGTTGTCACCCTGGACGGTTCTCTCATGCTGCTCACACAGTATCTCATCCAGTGCAGGACCGATGTATGGCATGAAAGCAGAACCTTCCTCACGGGCAAGATGGCTGAACTTTTTGTTGAATGCCTGGAGATACTGCTCTTTGAGATACCGATTGGCCTCTCGCATGGTGGTTATCCCTTTCAGAGCCAGCTCTTTGGGTAATCGCTCTTGATGGGTAGAAAAGGCACGTTCCGAACGTCCTCTGGCCTCCGGGGAGTAAGCCGCTATCGTGGTGATACCAAGATGCTGCATAGCTCTGCCAAACTGCGTAAGATTGACTTTGTCAACCTTGCCGCCAGCTTCGGGGGTATGCCAGTAGTGGCTGCCACGATCGGAGTAGAAGCTGCAGAACAGACCACGTTTCTCTATGGTCTCTTGTACTCCCTGAAAACTGCTGACAGTGCCTTCTTCCGGACAGAAAAACATGGAGTAATGCTCGTTGGTGGCATCATCCATGGTGACGATCAGATCCCATTTCTGGCCGGGTACCCACTCATGGGTGCTACCATCCTGATGGATCATCATGCCAGGCAGGGCGGACGGTTCACGGCGCTTGCGATGAATGCCTTTGTGTGGCTTCTTGTCAATCAGCTTTGCCTGCTGCAACTGGCCCTTTACCCAGGTATAGCTGCGGCTGCCCCCCTGATCGGTATACCAGTCATGGAAATGCTGGGCGTTCCACCCCATATACTGGCCACGGTACAGATCAAGAAGAGAGATGACTTCGTCAACCGGGGCCCGGCGGTGAGATACCTGGATCAACCGCTTGTCAGCAAGCCCGTCAAGTCCGCTCTCCTCATAGCGGTCAATATAACGACGGAAAGTGCGGTCACTTACACCAAGAGCCAGAGATGCTTCCTCCTGTGTCAAAGAACGGGATTGCCATTTGCCATACAACTCTAAAAACCGCATTTGTCGGGTCTCCTGTAGCCATCTCGCCGGTCTCATAGCACACCTCCATGGTGAGTATAATACCGGACAGATTATTTGCTACAGAACCGGACACATTATAAGCTGACTACAGGAAACGGAATCAGGATTGACACGTTTCAGTTCTGGACGTACAATAGAATCAAGCTCAGGAAGGGCCGGTGTGGCGCGTTCCTTGTCACTGACAAGGGTATCCCCCGGAGATGCCACTGAGCTTATTTTTTTATCTACAACAACAATATGGTTGTAATTCACCTGCCCGTTGTTGTCCTATTTTACTGTAAGAATTACCGCAAATTCTCTTCCAAACACATCAATCTTGTTGATAAGGGTATGATACGCTAACTCGTTTTGCTTATTCTGTTTTACAGATGGCGCTGAATTGACAAGCCGCGAACCTTCCAATACATTTACAATATCAGAACCCACATAGAGCTTTGCTGGGTCATGGCTCTTATTGATCATTTTGCCGCTTGCATTTGTGCCGAAATCGATTGCACCAAGATACGGATGGTTCGCCACTTCACCAGACCTAGCCAAATCAATAAGATGCGACTCTACTGCTTTCCTTAAATCCTTTACGGATAACCCTTGCAATGTTTCAGGTATAGACAGTTTATACGGTCCCATCTCGTCAAAAGCTTTTTCTGCCGATAACGTCTGCCAATCGCCGAACCAGTCCTTGAACATGGCGGTCCGTACCTGCCGGTACTGATGCTCGGTCAGCTTTGACAGCTTGCCATCTTCGGTTATCAGTCTGCCCTGGTCATCGCGTAGCACAACCACCGCTTCATACTGCCGCTTTGCCTCGGCCAGCATCTCAGGCGTTACCGGAACACCTTCAGGAATGATTGACGCAGAGGGGTCTTGCCACAACTCCCCACCCTGCAGCTGGTACAGCTCACGCCGGACCTGCTCATTCGACAGCTGGTTGTAGTCAATACCCACCTGGTCAAGGTGCATCTTCAGTTCATCAAGGGCCAGCTTGGTATCAAAGGCCTGCTGGTCAACCAGATTGCTTGAATAGACCGGACTGTGCTGATCGTTCGGGATATCAGTAGCACGCAGCCGGTCAAGCAGCGGATCAAGGCCCATGTCAACGGTGGTACGCTGCACACCTTCCGGCAGGGGCCGGATGATCTTCAAGGGGGATTCCGAGCGCCCGTCCCCTGCGGACGGGCGAGGATTGAATGTGCCTGCGATGGTTTTATGGTATGGTGCTTCAGCCAGCCTTGAGAAGCCGGGAAAATGATCCTTACCCAGTGCCATTTTGATTATTGATAAGGAGTTACACCATGGATACCAGAGTAAAGCAGGAGCTTCGGCAGCAGATTGTTGATACCGGTATGGAGATGGTGCGCACCGGTATGAGTGTGGGAACCTGGGGCAATCTTTCACTGCGGGATCCGGAGACTGGCCTGATGTATATCAGCCCCAGCGGCATGGATTATCTGACCATCAAGTCTGAGCATGTGGTGGTGCTGACGCTGGATCTGGAGCTGGTGGAAGGGATTGCCGAGCCGTCGATAGAGAAGGCGATGCATGCGGCGGTGTATAGGCGGCGGCCTGATGTGCATGCGGTGATCCATACGCACCCGGTTTATTCTTCGGTGTTCGGGGTGGTGCGGATGGAGTTGCCGGCGGTGAGTGAGGATTTTGCGCAGATTGTGGGTGCCAGGGTCGGTTTTCCGGATCGCTATGATCTGCCGGGTACGGTTGAGTTGGGGGAGTCGGCGGTTGATGCCCTGGGGCAGGATAATGCGGTGCTGTTGCCGAATCACGGGGCGCTTGCTGTGGGCGGTTCGCTGCAGCTGGCCATGAAGGTGAGCCGTGTGCTTGAGAAAAATGCCCAGATTTACCTGTTTGCACGGCTGCTGGGCACGCCGCAGCTGATTGAACCGGAGGCCATTGAGGCTATGCAGCTGTTTGCCCGCACCCAGTACGGCAAGATGAACCAAGGTCTTGCGTAGTCTGTTGACCTCTGTCAAGAAACGTTACAAGCAAGGTACGCTGTGCTTGACCCGGCTGGCTCTGTCTGCTAGTGATAATAAAAATCATTCATGGGGGTGTCCATGATCCTGGAAAAAAAGAAGGCGTTTAATCAGTTTGCTGCCAAGAAGGGGCTGCGCTCTACCCGCCAGCGGGATGTTATCCTGGATATCTTTCTCTCTACCCATGAACATCTGACTGTTGAAGAGCTCTATCTTAAGGTCAGGGCCTCCCATCCCGGAATCGGCCAGGCTACTGTGTACCGTACCCTGAAGCTGTTTACCGAGGCCGGTCTTGCCCGCGAGATGATCCTGTCCGACGGCCAGACGCGCTACGAACATCAGCTTGCCGGTGAACATCATGATCACCTGGTCTGTACCAGTTGTAATCTGATCATTGAGTTTGAGG
>CAZYMK010000326.1:0-3675 GCA_964648885.1 uncultured Geobacter sp.
CAATTTGTCAGGGGATAGAACACATGGCTGAAGCTATCAAGATATTGATCTGTCAGGGAACGGGCGGCATATCTGCCGGTGCCAAAAAGGTTGAGGCTGAATTTACTCGGATAATCGCCGAAAAAGGGCTGACTGCCACTGTCGGAAAGCGTTGTGATGTGATCAAGACCGGTTGTCGTGGCCTCTGTGCTAACGACGTATTGGTTGATATTGTTGATGATAAGGGGTGTACAACCTACGATTTTGTGCTGCCTGAAGAGGTTGCCAGGTTGGTTGACGAGCACATCGTTGCTGGTGAGCCGATTGAAAAGCGCAAGGCCAAGCCCTATTACAATAAATTTGTTGATGCTCAGAGCCGTATTGTTATGACCGGTTGCGGTCAGATAGACGCAGAATCTCTCGATGCGTACCTGGAGCAGGATGGTTTCAAGGCGATGGAGAAGTGTGTCAAGACCATGAAGCCGGCTGAAGTAATTGAAGAGGTCAAAAAGTCAGGTCTGCGTGGTCGTGGGGGTGGTGGTTTCCCCACCGGTTTGAAGTGGTCGTTCTGTGCGGCTTCCCCAGGACATCACAAGTATATCATTTGTAATGCTGACGAGGGTGACCCAGGCGCATTTATGGACCGCTCGATCCTTGAAGGCGACCCCTATTGCATCATTGAAGGCATGATGATTTCCGGATACGCCATTGGCGCCCAGTTCGGTTACGTTTATGTCCGAGCAGAATACCCGCTTGCGATTCAGCGACTGCAGATGGCCATCGATACCTGCTATGAAAAGGGATATCTTGGCAAGAACTGCATGGGCCTCGGTTTTGAGTTTGACATGCGGATCAAGAAAGGAGCCGGTGCCTTTGTTTGTGGTGAGGAAACAGCCTTGATGGCCTCCATCGAGGGTGAGCGTGGCATGCCACGTCCCCGTCCGCCTTTCCCTGCAGTAAAAGGTCTCTGGCAGCATCCCTCAAACATCAACAACGTTGAAACCTTTGCCAACGTACGTCATATCATCAACAAAGGATCCGACTGGTACGCTGCAATCGGCACCGAGACCACCAAGGGCACCAAGATCTTTGCAGTGACCGGCAAGGTCAAGCACACTGGACTAGTTGAGGTAGCCGCTGGTATGACCGTTCGCGCGGTTATCTATGATGTCTGTGGCGGAATTATCAACAACCGTAAATTCAAGGCAGTGCAGGCCGGTGGACCTTCAGGCGGTTGTATCCCAGGCGAAATTCTTGATACGCCTGTTGACTACGACTCCCTGATCAAGGCCGGTGCCATGATGGGTTCCGGTGGTTTGGTGGTTATGGACGAAACAACCTGCATGGTTGATATATCCAAATTCTTCCTGACTTTCACCCGGATGGAGTCCTGTGGCAAGTGTGTCCCTTGTCGGATCGGCCTCAAGGCGATGCTGGATATCCTGATCAGGATTACTGAAGGCAATGGCCGTGATGGTGATATTGAAATGCTGCTTGAACTGGGTGCTACTATCAAGCAGGCCTCACTATGCGGTCTTGGTCAGACAGCCCCCAACCCGGTACTTTCAACCATTCGCTACTTCAGGGATGAGTACGAGGCCCATATTAACGACAAGCGTTGTCCTTCCAACTCCTGCAAAGAGTTATTGCTCTGGCGGGTGGTGGAAGAGAAGTGTGTCAAGTGTGGTGCATGCAAGAAGGTTTGTCCGGTTGATGCCATTATCTGGGAAAAGGGTCAGCTGGCCGTTCTAGACATTGATAAATGCACCAAGTGTAAGTCCTGCTATGACGCCTGTCGTTTTATGGCGATTGAATAGATTGCAACTAACTGAGACAACTTACGTTAAACGAGGTTGAGATGGTCACTCTGACGATAGATGACAAGCAGGTAAGCGTAGAAAAGGATGCCACGATCTACGAGGCTGCCAAGGCAGCCGGTATAAGCATTCCTATCCTGTGCCACGATAAGAAGCTGAAGCCTTTTGGGGCCTGCCGGATGTGTCTGGTTGAGGTGGAGCAGATGAAGGGTCGCCTGATTCCTGCCTGCACCACGCCTGTAACGGAAGGGATGATCATCCGCAGTAGTACTCCTTCAGTAGAAAAAGCGCGTCAACTTGTGCTGGAGCTTCTGCTGCTCAACCACCCTCTGGACTGCCCGGTCTGCGACAAGGGTGGTGATTGTGAACTTCAAAACCTGGCTTACGACCACAAGGTAATTGCAAATCGACTGAATGACGAGAAGTTCCATCATGAAATTGATTATAATAACCCGCTGATCGAGCGTGATCAAAACCGCTGCGTGCTCTGCGGCAAGTGTGTGCGCATCTGTGACGAGATCGTAGCGCGCGGTGCCCTCACCTTTATGAATCGTGGCATTGACACCAAGATCGGTACCGAGTTTGATGGCCCCCTTAATTGCGAATTTTGTGGATCATGTATCTCGGTTTGCCCGGTTGGTGCTCTGCTTGCCCGCCCCTTCAAGTTCAAATCCCGTTTCTGGGCCTTAACCAAGAAGAAAACGGTGTGTGGGTATTGTGGTACCGGCTGTAACCTTACGCTTGGTGTAAAAGAGAACAAGAGTGTAGTCACCACCATCTATGACGAAAACCAGGGCTTCCATAACGGTCAGCTTTGTGTTCGCGGACGTTTTGGTTATCAATTCATCAGTTCTGATAAGCGCCTGACCTCTCCACTGATCCGCAAAGATGGCCAGTTGGTTCAGGCCAGCTGGGAGGAGGCTTTGACGCTGGTTGCTGATAAACTGAAGTCAGCCGGGTCTGCAGCTGCAGCATTGGCTACTCCTCGAATGACCAATGAAGAGTTGATGTTGTTGAAGCAGCTGATGACCAGGCAGGTCGGCACTGCACATATAGATCACGCAGCCGGTTACGGTCACGCCGCTGTATCAAAAGGATTGGCAAAGAGTCTGGGTGTACCTGCATCATCAGCAACCATTCTTGATATTCAGAAGAGTGATCTCATTCTGGCAATCAAGACTGATATCTATGAAACTCACCCGGTCGTCGGGTTTGAAATCAACATGGCTGTTAAGAACAAGGGTGCTAAGCTTCAGATTATTTCTGATAAGCGCGGCAAGCTCTCTCGCCTGCCAGGTGCGACCCTCCTGCTGAACAGACCAGGCAGTGACGTTGCCCTTCTGAATGCGGTTGCCAAGGTGATGATTGATGAGAGCTTGACAGTTAACCAGCCAACTCCTGAACTTTCTGCTGCTTTGCAGGATGCTACTCCTGAAAAAGCTTCAGCGGTCTGTGGAGTTACCGCTGATGCAATTCGTGAGTTGGCACGCGCCTACGCTGCAGCAGATAAGGCAATGATTCTGTTTACTACGGGGCTTTCATACCCAGGAGCTGATGCCCAGCTGGCACATGCTGCGGCAAACCTCGCTATTCTGGGAGGCAAACTTGGCAAGGCCGGATCTGGTGTACTCGCTCTGCAAGAGAAGAATAATAGCCAGGGCGCTCTTGATGTTGGTTTTGTACCGGCTCAGGGTGGTTTTGATGCTCAGCAGATTCTGTCCGGCTGCACCAGTGGTTCAGTAAAAGCTCTGTTCATAGCAGGTGAAAACCCGGCTGTATCGTACCCTGGTCAGGCTTCAGTTCAAAAAGCCCTTGATTCAGTTGAATTTCTTGCGGTTGCTGACCTGTTCCTGACAGAAACGGCTCAGCTGGCTGATGT
>CAZYMK010000327.1:0-3656 GCA_964648885.1 uncultured Geobacter sp.
TAGCTGATCTGCACCGCTTCGGTATGGCCGGTGCCACCGGCAGAGACTTCCTTGTAGGTGGGATTTAATTTGGTGCCGCCAGTATAGCCGGGCATGACGGACAGGACTCCGGGTAGGCTATCAAAGGGCTGTTCCATGCACCAGAAGCAACCACCGGCAAAGGTGGCCTTTTCAACTGGGGCCGCTGTTGCAAATGTATTGTGAAGACAGCTGATAACGATCAGGCAGATAAGGATGCTACGGTAGATGATTTTCCACACGACAGGCCTCCTGTCTATTTGATCAAACAGGTGGGTATTGTACCACATAATGCTAGTGGGTTGTCGAGAGGGTGATATCACCATACCAGGCAGTTGCTTCAGCGCCGGTGTTATCAGTATCGGTCATGATCGCAATGGCGCCTGCCTCGGGAGGATCTTCGCCAAAAACACGACGGAAGTCAGCCAGGATATCACGTTGTTCAGTGACCCACTGGCCTGCCTTTGACGGACCGGATTGCACTGCCAGCAGCATGGCGTTGGAGGTGAACGCATTGGGGACAAACTCTCCTTTAGGCAGCTGGTTGGCCCAGATGTAGTTCAGGGCCCGCATCTGCCAGAAGAAACGTCCCGGGAAGACTACATAGACCCTGGCTGCATAGTCGTCACCCTGTTTGCTCTTTTCATTGCCCCCTGTCACGGTGCCGGCAATCTTCCAGCTCCATTTCAGATAGCGATGGGTCTGCGGGTTGAATTTCAGCTTCTTGCTCAGGCCGGAAGCGGCCCCTTTTGCGTGGGCCTTCAGCACGGTTCGCCCGTCTTCCTGTACGATAGTGTAGGCGGTGTCGCCTTTGAAGCTTTTGCTTTCCCAGCCTTTCAGCCCATCGCTTGCGAAGCGGGAAACCTGGATTTCATCTGCGTGCGCAAAGGCATTTGAAACACAGAGCAACAGAGCAACAGAGAAAATCTGCAGCTTCATGATAACCTCGAAAAACGTAATTTCAGACGGTTAAGCCATCTGCTGGATGATGTGACAGGCTTGGTGGTAAAATTGGCGGTTCCGGTTATCAGGTCGGCTATGTGTGCGGTTGGTGTTGTGGGGGCGAGTGTTTCACAGCAGGCACCGCAGGAGGATATCAGCGGACGACCTCCTGATTCTGCGGCAATGAGCCTCGCTTCGCTCTTGACGGTGCCGGGCACACACCCCTCCACCATGCCGCCCTGACCGCAGCAGCGGGTGACAGCACCATGGGAAGGGATTTCTTCAACGGTGTAGCCGGCAGCCGTTGCCAGCTTGCGCACTGCCTGTTGCTGTGCATGATCAAAGCGGGCAGGGCAGGGGTCGTGGATAACAACAGCAGGGTCAGGGGGCAAGGAGCAAGGGGCAGGGGATAATGTGGTGTTTTGACCCTTGACCCTTGACCCATGACCCTCCAGTAAGACCTCGTAGACGCTGGTGACCTCAAATGCCGAACCATACTTCCGCAGAATCTTGCTGCAACCGGGGCAGGCGGTCAGGATGCGGGAAATACCGCTCTTCTGAAGTCGCCGGGACAACGTACCGAAGATCCCTTCAAAACGATCGGCCAGCCCCAGATCATGGGAGATCTTGCCGCAGCAATCCAGTATCAGGCCAATGGTTTTATCCTGCTGCCGCAGCATGCGGTACAGACCCTGCACCGCATCGGGCCGGGTTCCGGGCAACGAGCAGCCGGGAAAGAAGACCGTACTGCAGCCTGCAGGAATCAGATCGCGCCGGAAGAGCGGATGGCTGCCCAGTTTTTCATAGGTCAGCCAGGGCTGGTACGGTTTCAGATCAACCAGCCCCTGTGCCGTTGCCTGCTGACGCATGGCCAGAAACAGGGCGGAAGGAGATAACACTTCCGGGCAGACCGCATCGCACAGGCCGCACAATGAACAACCATAGGCCGTCAGCAGGTTCTTTGCATCAGTTCCGTTCTGTGCAATACCTGCCGGTGTGCCATTCTGCTGCAGAAAGGCGCAGGGACGCACACACTCCCCGCAGGAAGTGCAATCCCTGGCCATCTCCGCCATCAACGTCTCTGTCTTGACTGACCCTTGACCCATGACTCTTGACCCTGCTTCTCTACCTTCCCTTCACAAACAACTCTTTGTAGGGCCATTCATGGATACCGCCCTCAAGGATGGTCATCCGCTCCTCTGCAACCCCTTGCTTCATCAGATACTCGTAGCTGTTTTTGGCACCGGTCTTGCCACGAGGGCAGATAACCACCACCGGATCCTTGGAGGCATTGATGATCGGCAGGGTCTTGTCCAGACGCTTTTTCTCATCATCGCTCTTGGCCGGGAAGGCGTTGGTCTCAATGGAACCGGGCAGGTGCTGTTTCTCAAAATCAGCAGCAGGCTGGATATCCACCAGAATCACCGACTGCTTCTTGTTCAGCAGCTCTTTCAATTCCTGTGGCTCGATGTAGTTGGCTGCCAATGCTGCGGTCGCGGCACTCAGGGTAAGGATCAGGGCTGCTGCAAACTTCTTCATCATGGTGCTTCTCCTTTGTATGCGTAAAATGTAACCCGGATTTTCCATTGGGGCACGAGATGCTGCCGAGATGGTTTACGAGCAGATTTTTGTCCGTTTGACGAAGCAATAGCCGTAGTTATTGGTGAGGAAAACGGGCAAAAAGATGCCGGAAAGCATCCGGCAGGGCTCGTGCAGGCGCTCTGCGCCGCCTAATGGAATATCCGGGTTGATGTTGTTGATACCAAGAAGAACAGTTGCCTGGCAAATAGATAATCTGGTAGAAAAGCGCTTTGAGTTATCGGAATTAGCGATGGAGGGGTTATGACGTTCAAGCAGCTTGAAGTGTTTCTGGCGGTTGCAGATACCCGCAGTTTTTCCAAGGGCGGAGAGGTGGTCAGTTTGGCTCAGTCAACGGCAAGCCAGCATATCCGCGCCCTGGAGGATGAGCTGCAGGCCCGCCTGTTTGACCGTTCGGCAAGCCAGGTTAGCCTGACTGAGGCCGGTCGGCTGTTCTATGACCATGCAGACCGGATCTGCCGCTGTTGTAGTGAGGCAATTGAGGCGGTCAGGCGTTTTCAGGGGCTTGAGCAGGCCACCCTGCGGGTGGGGGCCAGCACCATTCCGGCTGCCTGCCTGATCCCTGATCTGCTGGGCAGATTTACCGCTGCCTGGCCCGGTGTCAGGCTTGAACTGCAGCAGGGGGATACCCGCGAGGTGGTGCGTCTGCTGCAGGACGATCTGGTTGAGCTGGCCGTGGTGGGGGGCAGACCGACTGAAGGTCCGTTTGCCTTTGAGGAGATCGGAGATGAACAGATTGTGCTGGTATGTGGGCCTGACCGGGTTCAACAGCAGGCAGTCAAGATTGATGATCTGATCGAGCTGCCGGTGATCACCCGTGAAAGTGGATCAGGCACCCGTCAGGCAGTGGACAGCTGTTTGCTGAAAGCCGGTGTTGATCCCAAGGGATTACGAATAGTTGCCCAGCTGGGCAGCAGTGAGGCCGTGCGGAGGGCAGTTCTGGGAGGAGGCGGGTATGCCTTTATCTCATCATTGGCAGTAGCCCGTGAACTGGCCGATGGAACCCTGACTGTGGTGAATGTGCAGGATTTTGAGGTAAAACGCAGCTTTTACCTGGTCTGGCTGTCCGGCAGAACCTTATCGCCTGCTGCAGAGGC
>CAZYMK010000328.1:0-3654 GCA_964648885.1 uncultured Geobacter sp.
GCCGCTGATACCCTGGATGTCCCACAGGCATATAAGGCTGTTGCGCAACTGGCACGCCTTCATGCCTGTTTCCAGCATGATACAACCATACAAGACAGATATCCCTGGATTGCAGATTCGGTGCGTCGGCTTGAGGATCTGCTCGGCAGTGTAATGGCAGTGCCCTTGATGAAACGTGGACTGAAGAAGGCAGGCAACCTGATTCCGCCAGAGCTGCATGAACCAGCACTGCACTATGCAAGAAACCGCACAAAGGCCATGGCGTTTCTTGGTGCAGCGCCACAGACTCTGACCCACCACGATTGCCACCCGGGCAACCTGTTCCGGCTGGCAGACGGCAGTATCGGTTTTCTGGACTGGCAGTTGGTACGACTTGGAGACGGGATCGGCGATCTGTCTTATCTGCTTGCAACCACCCTGTCACCTGAGGATCGTCGTCACCATGAAACAGATCTGCTGGCGCATTATAGTGAAACAACAGGTTTGCATGGAGTAACCGACCCGGAACAGCTCATGACACGCTATCGCGCCCATTGCTGCTATGCCTTTGAGGCGATGGTGGTAACACTGGCAATCGGCGACATGATGGAGCTGAGCAGTAATCATGAGCTTATCCGCAGAACAGCAGCTGTTGTGCAAGAATTAAACTGTTTCAGCGCACTACCTTTGTGAAAATCTAGGGTCACCTCTTGTGATCGGCACACTGGTGGATGTGAAGATTCTGGAAGGATATGCCAACTCCCTGCTGGGGGAACTACTGTGTACTCACTGATGGCAAAATTGGTTCAAATTGCGAAACAGGCTATTTCGCAATTTGAAGATGTTCATCCAGAAAAAATAAGCCAACAACTTGTTGGCTAAATTACATCATCCAGCGCATGGAGAAGTTAGAATGAAGTTGCATCGCTACAATCAGGAACATGGATTGTTCGAACCGATGATTGTCACTCCGCAGGAGTTGCTGGAAAGGAGCTGAATATGGCGATTGAAGATCCGATTGTTGCCGAAGTGTGGCAGACAAGAGAGCGCCTGCTGGCCGAAGCGGGGGGATTTGATGAGTATGTGCGGAGGCTTAAAGCGCGCGAAGTTGAGGATGCATCTCGTCTGGTGACACATCTGTTGCCGCATGAACAGCTGCCGGTTTCTTATTGTGCTGAGGAACCTGAGGAATACAAGGGGAAACAGTAGGTTCTTTTGACCTTAACTCCGCTGTAGTTGCCAAAAAGGATGCGGCACATCTGCGGAAGCGGAAGAGAGTTACTGAAAGGCATAACCAGCCGGTTAGTCGCCGCCCCGAAAGACCGAACGGGTCAACCGGGTACCCCGTTACCGTACACTGATATAAATTCAAGTATATATGAGGCACTAATGTCCACCGAACCAACCAACACCCCCATAGCCAACTTCCTGCGCACCATCGTAGCCGACGACCTTGCCAGTGGCAAGCACCAGACCGTGGTGACCCGTTTTCCGCCTGAGCCCAACGGCTACCTGCATATCGGCCATGCCAAGTCGATCTGTCTTAACTTCGGTCTGGCCCGTGATTTTGGTGGCCAGTGTCACCTGCGCTTTGATGATACCAACCCGGTCAAGGAAGACCGGGAATATATTGATTCCATCAAGGAGAGTGTGAGCTGGCTGGGGTTTGATTGGGGCGGGCACCTCTACCATGCCTCAGAATATTTTGAGCAGCTCTACCAGTGGGCCGAGTACCTGATCCAGCCAGGCAAGGCTTATGTGGATGACCTGACGCCTGAGCAGATGCGCGAGTATCGCGGCACTCTGACGGAGGCAGGTAAGGAATCACCGTTCCGCAGTCGCAGCGTGGAGGAAAACCTGGATCAGTTCCGCAGGATGCGGGCCGGTGAGTTTCCTGACGGCACCAAGGTGCTGCGGGCAAAGATAGATATGGCCTCCCCCAACATGAACCTGCGTGACCCGGTGCTGTACCGGATTCTGCACACCAGCCACCCCCATGTGGGTGATGCCTGGTGCATCTACCCGATGTACGATTTTACCCATGGTCAATCCGATGCCATTGAGGGGATTACCCACTCCATCTGTACCCTGGAGTTCGAGTCTCATCGCCCGCTGTACGAGTGGTTCCTGGACAACCTGCCGGTTCCGGCCCGTCCCCGCCAGTATGAGTTTGCCCGGCTGAACCTCTCCTATACCGTGATGAGCAAGCGCAAGCTGCAGGAACTGGTGCAGACCGGTCTGGTGGGTGGCTGGGATGACCCGCGCATGCCCACCATCATGGGGCTGAAGCGTCGTGGTTATACCCCGGCGTCGATTCGTACTTTTTGTGACCGGATCGGCGTAGGACGCAGTGATGCCTGGATCGGTTATGAGCTGCTGGAAGAGTGCGTACGGGATGATCTGAACGAAAACGCCCCACGGGCCATGGCAGTGCTGCACCCGATCAAGCTGATTATTGACAATTACCCGGAAGATCAGGTTGATCAGTTCGAGGTGGCCAATCATCCTTCAAAGCCTGAACTGGGTACACGCAAGCTACCGTTCTCCAGAGAGATACTGATTGATGCGGATGACTTTATGGAGAATCCGCCCAAGGGGTTCCACCGCCTGACCATAGGTGGTGAAGTTAAGCTGAAATATGCCTACGTGGTTAAATGTACCGGTATGATCAAGGATGAGCAGGGCAGGGTGGTTGAGCTGCATGCCGACTATGATCCCGGCTCCACCAATGGGCCGATGACCTCTGACGGTCGCAAGATCAAAGGGGTGATTCACTGGCTTTCAGCCCCCCATGCTGCTACGGTGGAAGCCCGCCTGTTTGATCGCCTGTTCAGTGATGCCAACCCTGATAGGGGCGGGGCTGATTACAAGCAGTTCCTGAACCCTGAGTCGTTGCAGACCCTGCCGCAGTGTCGGGTTGAAGCATCCCTGCTGGATGTAGCGCCTGGTCAAAGCTATCAGTTTGAGCGGCTGGGCTATTTCTGCGCTGATCAGAAGGATTCGCAGCCGGGTAAACCGGTCTTTAACCGAGTTGTGACCCTGCGGGATACCTGGGGCGGAAAGAACTAATTATTATGAGTGATACAACGTACAAAACAGGTTTTGTCTCGATTATCGGCCGTCCCAATGTGGGCAAGTCCACCCTGCTGAACCGGATACTGGGTGAGAAGATTGTGGCGGTCTCGGACAAGCCCCAGACCACCCGTAACGTGATCCGTGGCATCCTGTCTGATGAGACCAGCCAGATCGTGTTTGTGGACACTCCTGGTATCCATACTGCCCGTACCCGGATCAATCGGGCCATGGTGGATGCTGCCATGACCGTAGTGACCGGGATCGATCTGATGCTGCTGGTGGTGGATGCCACCCAGCGGATTGAAGAAGCATTCATCAAGGATATCTGTGGAAAGGCCGGAGCGCCGATCTATCTGGTCCTGAACAAGATCGACCAGGTAACCCCTAAAGAAAAACTGTTTACCGTGATTGAAGGCTATACCCGCCTGTATGATTTCCCGGAGATCATCCCTATCTCCGCCCAAAGCGGCAGTAATATTGAGCGTCTGGTGGATCTGGTGCGAGAGCATCTGCCGGAAGGTGAGGCGCTCTTCCCGGATGATATCCTGACTGACCTGCCGGAGAAATTTATTGTGGCAGAGCTGATCCGTGAAAAGGTTT
>CAZYMK010000329.1:0-3652 GCA_964648885.1 uncultured Geobacter sp.
GGTCATGGCCGCGGTACTCGGTCTGGATGAACAAAATCAGGAACAGGGCCAGAAACAGCAGCTGGCTGATGCGGGCTGTCGTTTTTTTCAAGAAACACACCTTAAAATTGATGAAAAGCCATGATGATAGAACGCGGATGACGCTGATTGAGCTGATTTTCGCGGATTATTCTTAAAACAAAAACCACGTTCTTTTCGGTCAAATCAGTTCAATCCAGAAAAAGCAGTTCACGTAGCGTCGCAGGGCTCCGCAAGAGCAACTGCCGTCTATAGATTCAATGTTTTTAAAGGGTTATCGATTTATCTGCGCTCATCTGTCCGATCCGTGTCATCCGCGTGCTATTGTCTTACACTCGCACAACCCTGATCCGCTTCAGGTCCATCTCTCCCAGACCCCGTTTATGGGCTGCCACGGTCACGGCTATGTCAGCCGGTTTCAGACCAAACAGGGTGGTTGCGTAGGCATCGGCCGCCACAATATCGGTTGAAGCGATGACCGTGTTCAGCACCTTGACATCGGCCAGGTTGCCCCCTTGCGGCCCATGGGCAGTCAGGATGCGGGTGGCATCAATGATGGTCAGATGACTCTTGAGCCGGCTGTTGACATCGGCCAGGGCCGTTGCCAGGTTACGATGGGTAAAGCCCCGGTTGCCCCCCATCACCCCCATGATGTTCTTCAGGCCCAGGGTGAGACGTGACAGACCGTGGTGCTTGGCCACCGGCAGGTTGATAAAGACATCAGCGGCAAGTGCCTCGTCGTACAGTTCCCACTCCTTCAGGAACTGCCCGTTCAAGGTGATCATTTTGAAGCGCTCCATCTCGATCTGTTTGCACTCAACTTTTTTCAGCCCCTTCAGGGCCTGCTCAATACCACTGTTCAGGTAACAACGCCGGGGATCGTTACAGGTGTAGTCAAACACCTTGACCCTTTTGGCACCGGCTGCCAGGCACTCCTCAACCACGGCCTTCACCACAGCCGGATGGCTGTTGGCTGCCTGTTCCGGCGAGCGATCCCAGCCGATGTTGGGCTTGACCACCACCGTATCACCGGGCTTGACGTAGCGTACCATGCCACCCACCGCTGTAATGACGCGCCGGGTGATGGCCGGATAGTCCCGTCCTTCAGCCACCGCCACCACCGGGCCGCCAGGGGCAGCCAGAAGCTCCTGCACCAGGACAGGGGCAAGCAGCGCAGCAGCCCCGGTGCTTTTCAGAAAGGTACGACGGTCCATAGTCACCTCCTGCAGACGTTAGTATTGTACAGTGTAGCGCTGCTTGACCGGAAATCAAGCAGCAAACAGTGCGGCATGGTTAGAGCTGAATAGCGGCGGATCACGCCTGATAATGGCCGCAATCTCAGGTGATCGGGTAAACTCCTGACGCAGAAAACGGCGTACGGCTCCCCTGCCCCAGGCTTTGGGGTGCTGAAAACCGGTATAGAGCGAAAGATCCCCTTCATAAAACAGCTCGGTTGCATACGCCGCCACCTCATCACCAAAGAGCGGCATGTTGAAAATGGCCAGATTCAGAAAGGTAAGTGTCTGGTGGTGGTGCTGCACAAAGGCCAGGGTGCGGCGTGCAGCATCCACATCCTCAGCCGGGGTACCGAACAGCAGGTAGCCGTAGACCGCAATTCCCGCTTCCCGCAGGTTTTCCAGAATCAGGCCGGACTGCTCCAGCCTGATCCCTTTCTGCAACCTGTCCAGCACGGCTTGATCACCTGATTCAATCCCCAGCTTCAGCATGACACAGCCGGACTTACGCAAGGCTCGGCAAAAGGCAGGATATTCCAGTTGCCGTTCAAAACGGACAAAACCGTACCACGGCACACCGGGCGGCTGCTCAATCAACCGCTGCAGCAGGGCCGGAGCCAGGGCATTATCCAGCAGGTGCAATAGCCGTGGCTGATACTGCTGTACCAGCTGCTGCAGCTCATCAAGCACCTGCGGAATTGGCAGGGGGTGGTAGCGGTTTCCCTCGGCTCGCTCCGGGCAGAAGGAACAGCGGTTCCACCAGCAGCCGGAGGCGGTGCTGTAGGGCAGGATCAGGCCGGGGGAGAGATAATCGTTCAGCGGGAGTTGGCTGTAATCAGGGAGTGTTGATTGATAGGGGAGAGTACGACCTGACAGTTCCAGCAACGGCTGCTCGCCGGGACCGCTGATCAGGTGATCAATCAAACCGCCAAAGAGGTTGTTCCAGTCAGGCCGGGCCAACCATGAAGTCACCAGCCCGCCCCCCAGTACGATCTTTACCTGCGGATACTGCCTGCGGATCAGGCCGATCAGACTGAAGCTGCAAAGGGCCTGGCTTAAGAAACAGAGGGAGATGCCAACCGTGCTGATGCCATCCATCAGCTGAGCAAGCTGTTGCTGAAAAAACGGGAAAAAGGGGGTTTGTTCAGGATTGGCCGCTGCCTGCAACAGATCCTGGCTGCGCACCGGAGAAAGGGACTCATGTCGGTAATCCGCAAGACTGATATCGGCCCGGTGCTGCTTGCCTGAGGTCTGCAGCAAGCGGTTCAGGTCATTGACCGCCGTGGCATAGCGGGATGGGTTTTGGTAGATTTCAGGTTCACGCAGGGACTTGAGATGCTTCTGTCTGCTGCGCCAGGCGCGTCCTGTCCAGGTATCGTCACTGACAGGCGGCTGCTCCGCTAGCCAGAGTTGGCCCTCAAGGTTGGCATCCCACAAACGGCAGGCAACGCCGTTTGCTTTCAGCGCACCGACCAGGCGGGCAATTCCGGCTGGTGGTTCGCATGCCTTGGCAATGGGGGGAAAGATCAGCAGCATGATACGGGCATCATCGCAGGCTTAACCGACAGCTGACAAGACGAGTCCGGGCGGCACTCGGGATTCACACGGAATCCTGACCTGACACAATCCGCAGGGAGTAGCACCGGTGCCGTAGGTCTGTTCTACAAACGGTGTGGTTTTTTCACGGATATAGACAGAACAGGCCTGCTTGTCATGTCCTTCTGCTGTGGTGATGGCTGTTACCGGGCAACGCCGGACGCAGGCGCCGCAGCTCCCCTTGGCATACCAGAGGCACCAGGCATGATGATCGTCACCGTAGAGTCGCCTGCTTACCGGCAGATCGATCCGCGCCACCACCGATCCAAAGCGCACCGCCTTGCCCCAGCGGGTAATCAGGCCATCAGACAGGCCAAAGGTGCCGTGTCCGGCAACAAAGGCAGTATGGCGCTCCGACCAGTTGGAGGCTATGCCAAACCGCTCTGACTGCCGATAGCCGAATCCAGGAAGCCGTTCCGGCGCCGTAGCCGGGTATCCTGCGCGGGTCAGGGTATCTGCCAGGTGGTTGCGCAGATCACAGTTAAACGCCTCGCCATGAAACCGTGAACGGGCCCAGCGCTCAGCCGGCATAACTGTTTCATTGCTCTGATCTACACGGGTTTGCGCGGTCTGTGGAAGAACGTAGCTAATCACCCGCAACTCAGCGGCAGGTGACGGATTATCCGGAAACGCAAGGGAATACGCCTCTTGCGGAGTCCAGTAAAACGGACCGATCAGCGCCTTGATCCGCTGAAAGAACGGGTCATCGCCCGCCGCTACCGCAACATGGGGCTCTGCCCATGCCTTTTCCCCCGTAGCCATCTGCAGGCTGTTGCTGGCCGCAGATGACCAATACTCGCAAA
>CAZYMK010000330.1:0-3650 GCA_964648885.1 uncultured Geobacter sp.
TCGGTCATTCGCTGCACGATCTGCAGCCGGAATCGGTACCGACGGTGCTTGAACAGATTGCCGGGCTTACCCATCCGGAATGGCTGCCTGAACTGGCGCGTCTTGAACTGGCCTGTCACCATGCCATGAACGTTGCGCAACCCGAGCCTGATCAGATTCCGTCTCTCATGGTCAATCCTTCATTGAAGCTCATTTCAGTGCCTTGGCGCAATCTGCTTCCCTTGCTTACCTTTGCCAAAAAACAGGGTATGGAACGGGTTGAGCCGGGAGAAGAACTGATATTGATCTGGTCTGATCCGACTCAGCGGAACCTCCGTTTTGAAACGGCACTGTCCGACCATCTGCTGGCCCTGAAGATGGTAACCGAACAGATCAGCCCTGAAGAGGCTGCCCGGATGGCTGGCAAACCAGTAGCCCTGTTCGATACCGTACTTTGGGATGCAGTCCGAAAAGGGATTTTACTCGCCCCGAAATCACAACTGCGACGCAGTCATTCCTTTTCAGCCCTGCAGGCAGTCCAGCCGGATACTGCCGCAGAGGTATTCACCCTGCAATGGCACCTGACCCAGGCGTGCGACCTCAACTGCAAACACTGCTACGACCGCAGTCAACGCCAGGCGTTCCCGTTTGAACGCGCCCTTTCCCTGATGCAGGAGCTGCGCAATTTCTGCTGGAGCCGGTATGTGCTGCCCCAGGTCTCCTTCAGCGGTGGCAATCCACTCCTCTACCCTCACTTCTTCGAGATTTACCAGGCTGCTGCTGATCAAGGACTGATGACCGCAATCCTGGGTAATGCTGCAGAGCGAGATCAGATCGAACGGATTATGGCTATTCAGCGACCGGTCTATTACCAGGTAAGTCTTGAAGGGCTTGAAGAGCATAATGACCAGATCAGGGGGGAAGGAAACTTCAGGCGTACCATCGACTTTCTGCAGCTGCTGACCGACATGGGGGTACCCAACATGGTCATGCTGACCTTGACCAGGGCTAACCTCAATCAGGTTTTACCGCTGGCAAAGGTACTGGAGGGAATCACCGGAGGGCTGACCTTCAACCGTCTGGCACTGTTTGGTGAGGGGGCACAGCTTGCCTTACCAACCAAAGAAGAGTATCGCACGTTTCTTGAGCAGTATCTGGCCGCCCTTCCCAGCCACCCGGTACTGGCTCTGAAAGACAGTCTGCTCAACATTCTGCTTGAAGAGAAAGATAAAGAGCTTTTTGGCGGTTGTGCCGGATTTGGCTGCGGCGCTGCCTTCAATTTCCTGGCAGTGCTTTCCGATGGCGAGGTACATGCCTGCCGCAAATTCCCCTCGCCGGTAGGCAACATCCTTACCCACAGCCTGGAGGAGGTTTATTGCTCTGAAACAGCTGCCCGCTACCGGGACGGATCAACCGCCTGCAGCAGCTGTGCGCTCAAACCGGCCTGTGGCGGTTGTCTGGCAGTGAGCGCCAGCTTTGGCCTTGATCCATTGACCAGCAAGGACCCCTACTGCTTCAGAACGTAAGTATCCACCACCCAGGCAGCAAAGGGAAAGCTGCAGGTAAAGGCCGGAGAAACCGCATTCAGCACATGAACCGAACAACCATCACCCTCCACCACAAAATCCTGAACCAGCTCTTTGGTGTCGGTGTTCAGTAACTGCGCCCTGATCCCCGGCTTGCTCCACTGGTTAAAGCCGCTGGTATCGATCTGCTTGACCATTTTGGTAGCCAGGCCGGTAAAGTAACTGCGGTCATACTTCTTTAACTCAGACAGCGCCAGAGAGCGGAAACCAAAGTTATCCCCCAGAAACAGGCGCGCTTCCCAGCCGATAATCTCAAACAGCTCACCAAGGCTGAAATTATCCAGTCCGTTATAGTTCTGGCGCCAGAACGCCGGGATGGCAGTGGGGCCGATCTTGATCGTGCCGTCCACAGTCACGGTATAATGTACCCCCAAAAACGGATTTTTCAGATTAGGCACCGGGTAGATGTTGGTGCGGACAGGCCTGTCCGTGCCGCTGTATTTCAGGTAGATCCCCTTGAATGGGATAATAGTGTAGTTCTGCGAAAAGCCGTAATCACGTGCAACCGTATCAGCATACAACCCTGCGGCATTAATGATCAGCCCTGCTTCAAGCACCATACCTGCGGTGGTGACAATGGAAGCATCCCCCTGACGCTTCAGGTAACCCTGACCAAACAAAAAACGGACACCGGCTCTCTCAAGATCAGCTTTTATGGCATGGCAGACCTGGCCTGGATCTACCGTTGCCGTAGTAGGCGAGTAGAGGGCGATTCCGGTAGTCTTTGCGTTGGGATCAATCTCGACCAGCTCCTGCTCATCGATAATCCGCACATCCACGCCATTGCGCTCCCCACGGCGCTGTAGTTCCCGTACCCCCTCGACCTCACTTTCATCAGAAGCCACCACCACCTTGTGGCACTGGTTAATGGCCAGGCCACGACCCTTGACATACTCCGTCATCATCCGGTTGCCGTCACGGGTAAAGCGGGCCTTGAGTGAATCTGCCGAATAATAGAACCCGGCATGCAGCACACCACTGTTCCGGCCACTACCGTGCAAGGCGACATCAGACTCTTTGTCAATCACCAGAATATCGGCAGCAGGCAGACGGGATTTCAACTCGCGGGCCAGGGCCAGACCGATAATCCCGGCACCGATGATCAGGTAGTCGCAGCGCAACTGGCCGCTCACAGCTGCACCGTGTGCTGACGGGAAAGCTTGATAAAGTTATCTAGCAGCGCCATACCGCCCTCGGTCAGGATCGATTCCGGGTGAAACTGCACCCCCCAGACCGGCAGCTGACGGTGACGCAGTCCCATGATCTCACCGTTGTCCACCCAGGCAGTCACCTCAAGGCAATCCGGCAGGCTATCCCGCTCAACCACCAGAGAGTGATAACGGGTGGCGTTAAACGGATTAGGCAGTCCTGTAAACAGTTCACGGTCGTCATGGTGGATCGGCGAGGTTTTACCATGCATCAGCGACACACTACGCACCACCTTGCCGCCAAAGGCAGCGCCAATGGACTGATGCCCCAGACAGACCCCCAAGAGCGGGATTTTTCCGGCATACTCCTTAATGGCAGCCACCGAGATACCCGCCTCCTCCGGTGAACAGGGACCGGGTGAGACCACGATCCGGTCAGGCCGCAAACCGGCTATATCCGCTACAGAAATCTCGTCATTGCGCACCACCTTCACATCCTCGCCCAGCTGCGCCAGATACTGGACAATGTTGAAGGTAAACGAGTCATAATTATCAATCATGAGCAGCATAACACACCCTGTTCTTTTGTAGTTAATGCATGGTTATCAATGGGTTCAGAGATCTTTCAGCAGTTGTGCTTTTTTCTGTAACACAAATCCGGCTCGCTGGGCAATCGACATGCACTATACAGCCCGCTTAACAATCTCCCGCGCCTGGGCAACCAGATCCCCTGTACCATCAACCCAATTGATCACCACGCCATTGCGCTCCATCCGGCGGAACCAGGTTTCCTGACGTTTGGCAAAATCATGGATGGCGGCATTCAGCTTTTGAAACAGGTCATTACGGTTGATCTTCCCCTGGAGAAAGGTGGCAACAAAACGGTATTCAAGCCCGTAGTACTCCAGCCGTTCCCAGGGGATGCCCGAGGCGTGCA
>CAZYMK010000331.1:0-3641 GCA_964648885.1 uncultured Geobacter sp.
CGCGGATACGTCGGGATCTGATACGGGGAAATACCATAGTCATTTTACCTCCGGAGAGTCTGTAGCAATTCAGGCTTGTTTGGTAGCCATCATACCGGGCTGAGCAGATGTTTGCAAGCATGCGGCCAACCAGACCGACTTGACAGAACTGAAAAACATGCTAAAGAACAAACAGACGGCAACTTGCAGGTGTTTTTCTGACAACATCCCAAGTTCATGTCGACCGCCCCTGCCTGCAAGGGCATATCTGAAAAGGAGGATTACGATTATGATCAAAAAAGTGGCGACAATTGCTGCCTGTGCCCTGTTGTTGCAGGCCGGGGTTGCGCTGGCGGAAAACCGCGCTGAGACGGTTACCTTTGCCCCCTATGTGGGCGGCTACACCTTCCAGGGCAACCAGCATCTGCAGACCGCTCCGGTGTTCGGCTTCCGCCTGGGGTACAACTTCACTGAAAACTGGGCACTCGAAGGTGTTATTGACTACCTGAAGACAAAGGGAACCTCAAACTCCGGAATTGGTAACGTGGAAAGCCTGCGTTATGGCGGTGATCTGCTCTACAATTTCATGCCCAAAAGCAGCCTGGTGCCTTACCTCGCGGCTGGCGTAGGCGGCCAGAAGTTTACAACCGGGATAAGCCAGGACAACCGTTTCATTGGTAACTACGGTGGTGGACTGAAATGGTTTATGACAGAGAATGTGGCCTTGCGCGGCGATGTCCGCGGACTCAACTATGAATTAGCAGACAAGTGGAAAACCAATGTAGAGTACACGTTGGGCCTTCATATTGCTGTGGGCGCGCCCAAACCTGCTCCGGCACCGATAGTCGCCCCTGCACCTGTGGTTGAAGCTGCTGCTCCCAAGGCAGCTCCGGTTGTAATTGCTCCACCCCCTCCTCCACCGGCCCCCACCAGCAGCCTGAGTGCTGAACCGGCGTTACTTGAGAAAGGTAAGAGCACCACCCTGACCTGGTCATCCACCAACACCACCGGCTGTGAGATCCAGCCCGGTATCGGACCGGTTGCCTCTTCCGGCTCCCGCGTAGTTACTCCGGCTGCCGATACCAGCTATAACCTGGTTTGCAAGGGCCAAGGCGGCAGCACCACCAGCGCCGCTGGCGTACGGGTAACCGAGCCGGTGATCGAAGCCAGTGCCAAAAAAGCCTCTGCCGTCGAAGCCGGCAAGCGGTTGACTCTGAAAGTCCATTTTGACACCGGCAAATCTGTTATCAAGAAGCAGTATTTCGCCGAACTGAAGGAAATCGGAGACGGTTTGAATGAACACAAAGAACTGCGCGGAGTGATCGAAGGTCACACCGACAGCGTTGGCAGCGACAAGTCAAATCTGGTCCTGTCCCAGCGTCGTGCCAAAGCGGTGCGAGACTACATTGTCAAGAATTTCAAGGTTGACGGCAAACGCTTGGCAGCTAAAGGATATGGCGAATCAAACCCTGTTGCTGATAACACCACCGCTGAGGGACGCGCCCTGAATCGCCGTATTGAGGCCGTATTTGAGAACGACCCCAATTTTGACCCGAATGCCCCGGTGGTTGAGCCGGCTAAACCTAAAAAAGCAGTAAAGAAGGCCCCTGCCAAGAAACGCTAGGCCTCAAAAACCTGCCGTTTGCTCAACAAAAAAACCCGACTCTGACGAGTCGGGTTTTTTTGTTGCTTCAGCAATAGTGCTGCTGCCTAAATCCAGGCGTCACCGCCATCATACTGCAGGTCTTCTGTCTTGCCTTTAGCGCCGGTTACCTTGAGGCGCGCATCATGAGCATACTCTTTAATCCGCTTGCCTGCTCCCTCTTGAAGGTTAACCAGTTTGCGGCGAGTCTCTCTGCCAGGAGCAGGTGCCAGCAAAAGCGCGGCAACGGCCCCAAATAAGGCACCGGAGGCAAGTGCCAGTACGGCGGTTGTTACGGCGTTGTCGTGTGAACGGGACATACGTTTCTCCTTACCTGTTGTTTTAGATCAGACGTGGGTCTTTATCTGGGTTCATTTTTTCTCTTTAGTAACACAATTTCAGGTTTCTGTGGAAGTCAAAACCGGTTTCAACATCGACTTATCCGTGCCAGATGTCGTCTGATCATGTCTTCAAAATCCAGATCCTGATTTCCGCTGTAGACGAGTGAAGCCCCGATTTCTGCGGCGAGAATAGCCGCCTGATACTTAAACGACAACCTGCTGATCCGGCCCCTGAAGCGTGGTGTTTCCCTCAGAATACCCGGCAGGTGCCGCACCAGGGCATCGCGGAAGGGGGGCTTCAGACAAGCCTCTGGTCTTGAGGTAAAGAATAGAAACAGCCGATGGTACAGATCATTGATATTCTGGCTGACCTGATCAGACAGCTCGGTATAGGCAACCATACCGCCGGACTCGCGATGAAGACGGAGCAGCAAACGCGCCTCGTCACCGGCCCGCTTTCGGAGTATCGACAGGACATCCTGCACATAACGATCTTTGTGCGCAAGAAACTCCTGCTCAGTCAAAAGCAGATTGGCAATAATTTCGTATGATGATGAGATAACACCACATTTGTTGGCTGAAGCATCCCGCATCAGCACAACCCCTGATTTCTGCAGCTGCAGACGGGCCTCCGGTGTGATGAACGAGTTTGCCCCTTCAATAATGACCCGTGCAGAGGGAGTACCATCAGGCAGCAGAAACTGACGCCAGTTTACGGCATCAATGGTCTCGGGCCTTCCCCCGGCTGGAATGAACAGGTCTGCCGGCACCCTGAACAGCAGCGCTTCGTAGTCACGATAAAAATCATCAAGCGCCATCCAGCTTTCATGCAAGCTGCCGTCAGCACGACGCTCGACCCGGCGATGCAACTCTTTAAGCCCTTCGGTCTTCCGTATGCTCTTGAACAGCAACAGGCCTTCCGGCCCCAGCTGTTCAGGATCAAAACGATCAAGGTCGCTGTCAAGCACCAGACGGCCTAACTCCTTCCGATTCAGCCCGTTCGGGTCATATCCCGCAGCAGTGCCGTCCAACACCATCACAATCCGCGCCTCTGGACATTGCTCCAGCAGGATACGCAGGCAGTTGCCGGCCACATCACCGTTGGGTCCGCCGGTCAGCTTGACGTTAAAGGGATCACGACCGATAGCGATGCCCTGCTCTGCCATAACCACCTCGGCAAAGGTCATGACACCGGTTGAGGTAACACCATACTGTTTGTGGTTGATGCCGAACCGTTTGCTTGAGATGATACCGACTCCCAGCAGGTAGTTGCGCTTGCGCGAGAGAGCCGCAATCGCCTCAATCATGGTGTCATGCATGTTCTCGTCAGGGCCCAGCTCAATCGGCTCATCATCGCCGTAGTAATCAACCACCCGCGAATCCCGTACGCTGCCGTTCTCTGTCGTAAAGATATCAAGAAAGGCGTTGGCCGTACCATACTGCAGCTTGTAAAGACGGCTAACCTGATCCGTCGGGCTATCTGCAGCATCCAGGATCAGCACCATCTTGGAGCCACCCTCGTAGATATCCTTGTTTTTCAGGTGCTGTGTATGTGCAAGCACATACACCTCCCTGAAGAGCGTATTTGCTGCCGTGACGGCATCATCTGCCGTTCTGGCAATAATGGTACGCCACCCGCCGCGGGCAATGTCGGAAAACCCGATGTGGTAGCCGTAGCC
>CAZYMK010000332.1:0-3639 GCA_964648885.1 uncultured Geobacter sp.
CTACAAGACATTTTCAAAAGGCCAGATTCAGGACATATTCGATGGGCCGCTGACATCTTATCCCCCTTGCCGATGTTTCCGCTCAGAATCGTTGGATACTTGCGGATATCCCGCTGATCCCGCGCTGTTTCCATGCCGCTGAAACCGCCATAGAGCGCCGTGTTCTCCTTCATAACAAAAGAAATTGCCGGATCTGCTCCATCCGGGTAGTAACTGCCTTGGGCAACCCAGACCTCATCACCCTCTGCCACCACTGCAAGGGCGTTCTGCAAGGATCGGAAGGCGGTGCCCCAACTGCGGCCATCCTGGCTGCCGCTAACACCGGCATGATTGACATACCAGATCCGGTCGGCGGACGCCTGAGTCGTCAGTGCGCTCATTATGGCTCCAATCTACATGAAGATACGGATACAGCGTGCTACACCTCTGAGCATGGTCGCCTCTCCTCAAAAAGCATTATCTGCCTGCCAGACTGTCAAACCACGTTTTTTGATCCAGCACCCCAAAGATAAAGGTTCCACGGTGGTCAGCCTGGTCACCGGCAAACACCGCTGTTGCCGCAGCACCTCCCACGGTTTCCTGGTATTCCACCGGCAGGGTGGCAATATAGGGAGCAATTGCTTCATCCGCTTTGCCATAATAATAGCGGCAGGGGGTCTTGTAACGCCACTGGTAGGCCTGATTTTCATGGGCCTTCTTATAGAAAGCGTTGGACATCAGAGAACTGGCAGCGACAAAGTCATCCTGGAACAATTCAGCCAGTGACTTGGGAAATACTTTCGATGCCGCAGCCCAGTCGATGCGGTTTTCGTACAGGTCAACGGCAGTTTGGCGATACAGGGGTTTAAATGCCGTATAACTCAAGCCGGGCATGTCATAGTAATGCTCATAGGAATTGATCAGCAGCGCAGCCGTCCCCACAATCCAGTCGGCATCAAGTGGGGTACGTTTGTTAATCCAGCGGGTTATCTGTGTGTAGAGATCAGTGGGCGTGCTGGCCGTAGCAGCCGCCTTTACCGGAATCCCCAGGCTTTCAAGCCGGTAGCGGAACTGCATGGTACTCCAGGCCCCCTGGGACCATCCGCTCAGAAACAGGTCGCCGGGGGTGAGTTTCAGATCGGCAAGCACCGCCCGTGACGCCACCAGCATATCATAGCAGGCCTGCACCGTACTTTCCTTGACCATATAGCTGTCCGGCACCGTTGCCCCTGAAGAACCTTTGCCGATGTAGTCGGCAGCGATCACAATGTAGCCCTGACCGGCAAACTGGGCGATCATCACTCGGGTCTCCATTGACTGATCAGGAAAGGAGGGAACCTCATTCCGGGATAACACCGTGCCGTGCTGGTACGAAATCAGCGGATAACTGGCGGCTGCCTGGTCAGATACGGCAATCAGGCCGGTCACCGCAACCGGACGGTTTTCCCACTCAGGAATAACGGTACGGTAGCTGACCCGGTACAGCTTTACCGCGTTTCGTGCAGGTGCCAGAGTGAGATCAGTCTTGGTGGTCTTGAACTCCTGCAACTCCGTGGTGCCGATCTTGTTCAGCCGGTCCTGATCATACGTGCCGATCAACTGATAACTCACACCGTTCCCCAAATTCACCTCAGCGTCGTTAACCGCCTGCGCATCAGAACTGCATCCGGTCAGGCCAAAACACAAGAGAATGAACCCGAACAACACAGCAGCACTATTCGTTCTAAAACAGTTTTGCATAACACAACTCCTTTCAGGTAAAACCGCACTACAAAAAATCTTTAAAAAACACCTCTCATTTTCCTGCCTCTAGCCCACCCCTAACACAGAGGGCAGAATGGTAAAACTTGGGATCCTTATTAATTGGAGTTGCCGGATCCGAAATCAAACATGACACCCCACGCATCGTTCAGATATGTAGTTATTCGACTCGTTGATGACCAATAAAATCCACTAGGGGTATATTTGAATACGGAAGATATAGCAGGATTTTATCTGTTTCTGTCTGCCAAGCAATAGATTTCATTGGCATTTAGAAGTCGCCAATCGGTAAACCCTCCTAGCTCCAGGCTCTCACAGTTACTCATAGCACCTTCAAAATTCCTGAACACACTTGCTACCGAAGCATCATCTTGCCACATCAGACCGCTTGTCGTATCGAGCACCATATCCTTTGTATCATCTCTCACATACATGACCCTGAACATAAAAAACAGTGGAAATATGGATTGAAATAGACAAAGTTACCCAGAAGGGGATCCGCAGGGCCGGTTCTTTTCGGTACTGAAACAAGGCCAGTATCGCGCCAAAAACGAATGACCCGATTGCCAACGTCAGAATGACGATTTTTATGTCCATAACGGCCTCCGTGTACGCCGCAGTGCATTGTTGTGGAACCGTAACAGCTTGCACTGCCGCGCTCAATAGAAAGTAGTATGTCAACCAAGATCTTGTGTCAAAAGCCCGACATTGACACCATATCTTGGCATAAGGCATACTCCACACCTTGATGGCCACACCGGGAGACTGCCCAGATGGAAGCACCTGAAATCAATCCTGTTACCCCCTTTGTTCACCTGCACCTGCATTCCCAATACTCGTTGCTGGACGGCGCGATCAGGATTGAAGACCTGGTTGCCAAGGCCAAACAGTATCAGATGCCTGCCTTGGCCATTACCGACCACGGCAACATGTTCGGTGCGGTGGAATTTTATCTGAAGTGCAAAAAAGCCGGGATCAAGCCGGTGATCGGCTGTGAACTGTACATCGCCCCTGACTCCCGCTTTTCAAAGGATGCCAAAGGGATTTCCGAGGCAGCCTACCATCTGATCCTTCTGTGCGAGAATCTTGAAGGGTACAAAAATCTCTCGTATCTGACCTCTGCCGGTTTCAAGGAGGGGTTCTACTACCGCCCCCGTATCGACCGCACCCTGCTGGAAAAACACAGCAGCGGCCTGATCGCCCTGTCTGCCTGCCTGAAGGGTGAAGTAGCGATGCAATGCGGCCGGGGCAGGATGGAAGACGCCATGGAGACTGCCCGCTGGTACAGCGAGCTGTTTCCGGGACGCTACTATATCGAGATTCAGGAAAACACCCTGCCGGAGCAGGACACGGTCAACAAACGCCTGATTGAGGTGGCACAGGAGCTGAACCTGCCGCTGGTGGCCACCAATGACTGCCACTACCTGAACCGGGAGGATGCCAAGGCCCACGAGGTACTGCTCTGCATCCAGACTGGCAAGACCATGTCTGATCCCACCCACATGAAATTCTCGGCCGACGAGTTCTACGTCAAGACCCCGGAGGAGATGGCCGCCGCCTTCCACTATGCGCCGGAGGCGATCAGCAACACCGTGGCCATTGCTGAACGCTGTAACCTGGAACTGCCGCTGGATCAGGAGTACTACTTTCCCCATTTTGAACCGCCGGCAGGCAAGACCCATGATGATATGCTGGAGGAGCAGGCCGTGGCCGGCCTGCAAGAGAGGCTCAAGACCATCCGCCTGAAGTACCCGGATATGACATCGGAGCAGGAGCAGGCCTACCAAGACCGGCTGCAGGTTGAGCTTGACTGTATCCGCCAGATGAAGTTTCCGGCCTATTTCCTGATCGTGGCCGATTTCATCAACTGGGCCAAGAATCAGGGTATACCGGTGGGGC
>CAZYMK010000333.1:0-3638 GCA_964648885.1 uncultured Geobacter sp.
TGGCCCTGCCCGGCGCCCTGCCGGTGCTGAACCAGAAGGTGGTGGAGTTTGCCATCATGGCCGGTCTGGCCACCAACTGCAGCATCACCCCCACCAACATCTTTGCCCGCAAAAACTACTTCTATCCTGACCTGCCCAAGGGGTACCAGATCAGCCAGTTTGACCTGCCGATCTGCCTGGCTGGCCATCTGGATATTGCCGTTGGTGAGCAGACCAAGCGGATTGGCATCACCCGTATCCACATGGAAGAGGATGCCGGCAAACTGGTGCATGGCCAGGGGGGCGGCTCCGGGGTTGACCTGAACCGGGCCGGTACACCGCTTTTGGAGGTGGTCTCCGAGCCGGACATGCGTTCTGCCGATGAGGCAGTGGCCTACCTGAAAAAGCTGTACCAGATCGTGACCTATCTGGGGATCTGCGACGGCAACATGGAGGAAGGATCCTTCCGTTGCGACGCCAACGTCTCGGTCATGCCGGTTGGCGCTGAAAAATTCGGCACACGGGCCGAGATCAAGAACGTCAACTCCTTCAAGTTCGTCAAGGCCGCCATTGAGTACGAGATCTCCCGCCAGTGTGAACTGATTGAAGATGGCGGCACCGTGGTACAGGAAACCCGCCTGTTTGATCCCAACAAAGGGGTCACCCGCTCCATGCGGGGCAAGGAAGAGGCCCACGACTACCGTTACTTCCCGGACCCGGATTTGGTGCCGGTGGTAATCTCTGATGACTGGATCAATCAGGTAAAGAGCGATCTGCCAGAGCTGCCGGAGACCAAATTCAACCGGTTTCTGGCTGACTACAGCCTGCCGGAGTATGATGCCGATGTCCTGACCTCATCACGCCCGCTGGCTGATTACTTTGAACAGTGCGCCCAGGCCTGCACCAATGCCAAATCAGCTGCCAACTGGATCATGGGTGAGCTGACCCGTTCCCTGAATGACAACGGGATTGCCGTTGAAAACAGTCCGGTCTCCCCTGCCCAACTTGCTGGCTTGATCAAGCTGATTGATGGCGGCACCATTTCCGGTACCATTGCCAAGAAGGTCTTTGAAGAACTTTGGAAAAATGGCGGTGATGCCGCTGCCATTGTTGAACAGCAGGGATTGGCCCAGGTCTCTGACACCGGGGCCATAGAGGCAGCCATTGACCAGATTATGGCCGCCAACATGGGGCAGGTTGAAGAATACCGGGGCGGTAAGGACAAGGTCTTCGGTTTCTTTGTCGGTCAGGTGATGAAGGCGATGAAAGGCAAGGCCAACCCGGCGGTGGTCAACGATCTGCTGAAACAAAAACTGGCCGGTTAGCCCCCGGAGCAGACTGCTCCAGAGAGTCGACAACATGGACACCTCCCGCTATCGCGATCTGTTTGTCAGTGAATCCCACGAGCATCTGAACGCCCTGGGAACCCTGGCACTTCAGTGCGAAAGAGAGGGAGCGACCGCACCGGTTCACGAGATGTTCCGTCACGCCCACTCGTTAAAGGGGATGGCGGCAACCATGCGTTTTACACCGGTCAGTAACCTGGCCCATGCCCTGGAAGAGCTGCTGGTAAAGATTCGCGACGGCAAACTGCCTGCAGACCGGGGCAGCGTGGATCTGATACTGGCAGCCGTCGCTGCCCTGGAACAGGCAGTGAGCCTGATCTCCCAAGGTCACGAGCCACGTGAACAGACCGAGCTTGCCAATCGTATCAGCCGGTATGCTCCGCTTGAAACCGCCCCCCTACCGCAGCAGACTGTTCCGCAAATCGACGGATCAACTGAGCACACCTTCCGTAAAAGCGACAGTCGTGCCACAACCCGCATCAAAACCGAGCTGCTGGATCGGCTGGTAACCCTGTCCGGTGAGCTGTTAACCGTACGGCATACATTTGAAGAGATCATCCAGTGCCAACAACTGACAGAGCTGCAGCAACCGTTCAAAGAACTGAATACCCTGCTGCGCCTGCTACAGCATGAAGTCGTACAGGCCCGCATGGTGCCGTTTGGCACCATTGCCGAACGTTTTCCCCGTATGGTGCGCGATCTGGCCCACCGCAGCGGTAAAGAGGTACAGTTCAGGATAGAGGGAGAGGGGATTGAACTGGATCGCGGTATCCTGCAGCAGATCACTGAACCACTGATGCACCTGCTGCGCAACGCCGTTGATCACGGCCTCGAAACCGGCTCTTTACGCAACGCTCGTGGCAAATCAGCACACGGCACCCTCTGTCTGGCGCTCAGACGTCAGGCAGACCGGATTCTGATACAGGTCAGTGATGACGGCTGTGGTATCGATCCGGACCGGATTCGGGCCAAAGCGGTTGACCTCGGTCTGGTGACCAGGAACCAGGCCGCAGCGCTGTCGCTCGAAGAAACCCTGCTGCTGGTCTGCACACCCGGCTTCTCCACCGCAGAACAGGTAAGCGACATTTCGGGCCGTGGCGTCGGCATGGATGTGGTTCGTTCCGCTATTCAGGCCCTGGGCGGCACCCTGACCATCGACTCGACACCGGGCAAGGGGACCGACATCACCCTGAACCTGCCGACCAGCACGGCGATCATGCATGCCCTGCTGGTTACCTGTGGCAACCTGCAGATAGCAGTGCCGACCAATACCGTCACCGGTACCCTTGAAATCAGCCCCGCTGCCATCAGCGGTAACGGTGGCGACCTGAAGATACACCATAACGGCAACGAACTACCGCTACGCAGCCTGGCTCGTTTTTTCAGCCAACCGGAGCCGCAAGGGCAACAGGCGCAGCTGCCGGTTATCCTGATCGAGTCAAACCGCCAACCGGTGGGACTTCTGGCCGACCGCATCCTGGGGCAGCAGGAGCTCTTCATCCGTCCCCTGCAGCCACCACTTTCCAGCCTGCGCGGCCTTTCAGGTGCCTGCCTGACCGGCAGCGGACAGATTATCTTCATGATTGATCCGGCTGCCTGCGCGGCTGCCCGCTGGTAACGTTTTTACAGAAAGGAATCACCCATGCCTCTGCAGCTTACCCGACTTCTGATCGGCATACTCCTCTGCCTGCTACCCCTGCCCGCTACGGCCAGTGAAGCAACCCTGCACCAGGTGATAGCAACACTGGAAAAGGGCTACGCCAACCTGCAGGACCTGCAGGCCGATTTCAACCAGACCACGACCCTGGCCGGTTTTCCCAAACCCCAAAAAGGACACGGCGAACTGGCCCTCAGGCGCCCTGCCGGCAGTACCGCCCAGTTCCGCTTTGATTATGCGGTACCCAAGCAAAGTATTATCTCCAACGGTAGCCAGGTCTGGTTCTATCAGCCGGAGAACAAACAGGTACTGGTATCATCGCTGGAAGGGATGATGAAGGGGGGCAACAGCATCGGCATGGCCTACCTGACCGGCCTGGGCAACGTCTCAAAGGACTTTAACGCTGCCTTCAGCAAGCCTGCCCGTGACAAACAGGGCAACTACCTGCTTGAACTGACCCCCCGCAAACCGACTCCGGTCCTGGCTCGCTTGCGACTGGTCATTCGTGAAGAGTCGGTCGCCGCCTTTCTGGCTGACGGGCAGGCAAAAGACCGCTTTCCGGTGGCGTCATCAGTAGTGGTTGATGCCAGCGGCACCGAAACTCGTATCAGCTACAGCAAGGTCAGGACCAACAGCGGCCTCCCGGCTGCAAGGTT
>CAZYMK010000334.1:0-3631 GCA_964648885.1 uncultured Geobacter sp.
TTACGTTCACGGTATAAGATGCTGCTGAACTGTCAGCTGAAGTGAGCGCGTACACCACCGGACTGCTGAAGTTATTCGGTGTTGTTCCGCTTGTTTGAATCACAGCACCTACTTTTACCGTGGTCCCTGTTGTTGTGTAGGTTGCAATCAGATTCGTTACATTTGTCCCAAACGGCAGGGTTACCGCTATGGTCTTTGCCGGTTCATTGATAACTCCTGGTGAAGCAGGGAACCCGACAAACGAATAGGCGGTAATGACCGGTGTCTGTGGTGTATTCCAGCTCCCTCCTCCAAAGATGCCATCGCCTCCGCATCCTGGCAGGACAATAAAAATTCCAAAAAACAACATGGATAGCAGATACGTTTTCAACGCCTCAGATCTTTTCATACAGCCTCCTTTCTAAACTTTTCTACGGTCGTTTATCTCCTGATCTCTCCTGGCAACACTTATCCATACTTCACCTCACAAAAAAGTTTTCAATACGTGCTTCATTCATCCCTTCGCCTCTCAAGAATGTCATGAGCTGTTTAGACACTGTGACCAGCATTCATGAAACTAGGAGCAACTAGCCTGCCAAGCCCGTGATTACGATTAAATGCGTTTTTATTTATATAAATCGATTGGTTATAAAGCCGGTACGGCAGGAGCATTTTCCGAGAGAGGGGTGATCACCCTCAGTATTTGACGGAACTTCTATATGGTGCGGATTGTTGAGCAGAACCACTCAAGCAGCTTCTACACAATCATGCTGACGACCTGCATTATTTGGCAGTTTTGTTAGATATGATGACCATCATCAGGTACTCCTTCTGTATTTCTTCCTTTTATTGATGATTTTATTCAAAAAAATGATTGGTTACATAAGAAGAACCTGAAGGCACGCTACTTGCTCTATTTGATCTCTCGCAATGAACTGAAGAAGGAGTGAGCCAATCAAGAGGATTCCCCAATGACACTTGCTAACAACAAAACAAAGATTGTCTGCACGATCGGACCGTCATCCGAGTCGCCCGTGGTTCTGCGGCAGATGCTTCAGGCCGGGATGAACATCGCCCGCCTCAACTTCTCCCATGGAGATTTTTCCTGGCACAAAATGGTGATCAACAATTTGCGTCGTGCAGCGAATATGGCTGGTTGCCCGGTAACGATACTGGCTGACCTGCCTGGACCGAAGATCCGCATAGGACAATTGGTTACTGAACCGGTCACTTTGAAACGGGGGGATATGTTCACATTGACCACCACCAAAATTATCGGCGATCTGCAGCGGGTCTCCGTGAACTTCCCGTCACTGCCTGAAGTCGTCAAGCCGCTCGACATCCTGTTCCTGAACGACGGTACTATTCAGCTGGAGGTGGCCAGGATCGTAGACCATGATGTCCAGTGCCGCGTACTTGTCGGTGGAGAGTTGCGTTCACGCAAGGGGTTAAACCTGCCAGGAATCGACCTTGGTATCTGTGCTTTTACCGAACACGACCTTGTCTGTCTGAAATTTGCACTGGAAAACGGTGTGGATGCGGTCAGCCAATCGTTTGTAGAGACCGCAGCCGATGTTTCAGCAGTACGAAAGGCAGCAACAGAGCTGGGGTATCACCCGTTCATCATAGCCAAGATAGAACGGGCACGGGCGCTGGACCACGTTGATGAGATTCTGAAGGTATCAGACGGGATCATGGTTGCCCGTGGTGATCTGGGGGTGGAAACCCCTCTTGAGGGTATTGCCATAATCCAGAAGCGACTGATCAGCAGGGCCAACCTGTTTGGAAAACCGGTCATTACGGCAACGCAGATGCTGGAATCGATGGTGGAGCATTATCGCCCCACCAGGGCTGAAGCCACCGATGTTGCCAATGCTGTCCTTGACGGTACCGACTGCCTGATGCTTTCCGAAGAATCGGCTATGGGAAAGTATCCGGTGGAGGCAGTTAACATACTCGCCAAGACTGCGGCCGCGACAGAACCGTATCGAACCGATCCCTGCGTTCGGGAAACATTTGCCAACTACAACCTGGACGGCGACATTCATTTTCTGGATCTTCTGTCGCGTAGCATCCAGCAGACCGTGGCTCACCTGTCTCCCACAGCGGTTATTGTCCCCACCGTTACCGGCTATACGGCACGGATGGTCTCCCGCTTCAAGTTACCGGTCTGGATAGCAGCGGTCAGCCAGCTGGAAGCAACCTGCCGTGGTCTGCAGTTCTCATATGGTGTGTCTCCGGTGCATGTGCATGAGTATCCCCAGAATTGGAACCGGTTTGCCAGGTGCTGGGCAGAGAGTGAAGAACTGCCCAATCAGCTGATACTTTTCACGGAAGGTCCTTCCAAAGAAAATCCCCAAAAAAATCTGCGCCTTGAAATTATTGATCTGAGAGATGGTGAGAATACGGTTTCGCTGATACATTCATGATGACCTGAATGAACTACTGTAACCCACTGAAAAGAGAGCCTCTATGCACAACACCCGCAGGTTACTGATTTCTTTTGAACCTGTCTTTTCCAATGTGGATATGGTCCGTGCTGCTGTATGGGGAATCTGCATCGATTTTTTCCAGCTGCCCATAAATGATGCCAGCATCATGGATTTCTGTCTGATTGTGACCGAACTGATGAACAACTCCCTGGAACATGCAAACGCACAGGAATTCCATGCCGAACTGCTGCTGTCCGATCATGAAGCGTTATTCCGCCTAATCTACGATGGAGATTTTTTTGATCCCACATCCGCTATAACACCGATCTCGCAGAGCCAGGACACAGACGTTACGGAAGACGGATATAGTTTGGCCTTGATTCTGGCGTTGGCGGATAGTACGGAATTCGAGCGTCGGGAAAGCAGTAACAGGGTTGCGTTACGCAAGACCTTTCCGGCTCCATCAGAAACAGAGCGCTGATATGGAAATTAAGCTTGAGATAGACAATGAGGTGGTTGTTCTGAAACCGGTTGGCAATCTGGTCGCCAGCACAGCAGAAGAGCTGAAAGATCAGGTGACACGACTGATCGAAAAAAAATACCTGTGTGTCATGCTTGATCTGGGAAAGGTTGTCTTCATTGACAGCACGGGCCTGGGTGCCTGTATCGTCATCATGAAAACTCTGGCCGTCAACAATGGACTCCTGGTCTGCACCGGGCTGAATGAACATGTCAGAAAACTGTTCCAGATGACTCGGACTGATCAGAAAATAAGGATTATAGATACCCGGCATGATGCAATGGATGTCCTGCATGCGTGGAGCGCTGCGGCACGGCTGTAACGCTGCCCCGAAGCAACGTCCAGGCCTTGAAATGAGGTGCTATGAACGAAACGAAGATTGGTCAGATTCTTCTGCAACAACGACTGATCAGCCCGGAACAGCTGAAGGATGCACTGGAGAAACAGCAGACCTTTTCTCCCCCTCAGCTTTTGGGAGAATTGCTGGTGCGGCTGGACTACGTCAAGGAAGAAGATCTCCAGCATGTCCTTGATACCCACAAGAAAAGACGCTCGTTCACCACGGTCTTGCTTGCCCAGAACAGCCTCACCAAAGAGGATCTTGAGGTTGCACAGGAGATGAGCAGGAGTGAGCAGCTCCCCCTTGACCGGGTTCTGCTTAACCTGGATTTTGTCACTGAAGAAACCCTTGCCAGGGCGA
>CAZYMK010000335.1:0-3610 GCA_964648885.1 uncultured Geobacter sp.
GTGAGAGCCTGAATGCAGAGGCGGCAAGGCGTTATATTACAACATCACTCAAGCGGGAATTTGCCAGTGAAAATGGGACTGAGCTCAATACGATTCTACCCAAAATGAGTCCGCTTAATCCGCAGTATCTGACCAAAAAACAAAGTGTGTTCCAGAAGATTGCTGCTTTTGTGGAAAAGTTTAAAGGCGTGGGTGGTCAGCTCTAATAGTAGAGGTAAGTATGATCCTGGACAACAAACTCACTATCACCGATCAGATCGAACTGGCCAAAGCAGAAGAGAAAATCAGCAAGCAGAAGGCCCGGCAGCTTTTTGACTCTGGCGATATTAACAAAGTAGAAATCGGCACCTTTGCAGGGCTTGCGTATATCCATGCCTATCTGTTTGAGGATCTGTACTCCTTTGCCGGAAAAGTCCGTGACGTGAATATAGCCAAAGGGGATTTTCGTTTTGTCCCGCTCATGTATCTAGAGCCGTCGCTGCAGCATATTGATGCCATGCCGCACAGCACGTTTGATCAAATCATTGAAAAATATGTGGAAATGAATGTTGCCCACCCTTTTCGCGAAGGCAATGGTCGTGCCACCCGTATCTGGCTGGATCTGATGCTTAAAAAGGAAATCCGTCAGGTGGTGGATTGGAATCGGGTTGATAAAGAAGAATACCTTTCCGCCATGCAGCGCAGTGTGGTGAAAGATCTTGAGATCAAATTCCTGCTCAAACAAGCCCTTACTGATCAGATTGACGACCGCGCCCTGTTTATGAAGGGGATTGATGTCAGTTATTACTACGAAGGCTACAGCGAATTTAAGACCGAGGAGCTGTAGCCATGAGTCATTTGAATTTTATGGCAACGCTGTCACCTGACATTCACTATCACCACTTGACCTTGGGTATTACCACAGGTTATACTAAATCAGCGTGGAGGTATAACTATGCAGGCAATCAAGACAGCCGTCTCCCTTGAAAAATCTGTTTTTGATCAAGCTGAAGCCCTTGCCCAGACACTTAAGGTTTCCCGCAGCAAGCTGTATTCAATTGCCCTGCAGGACTTTTTTAAGCACCAGCAGAACAGGGAACTGCTGGCACAAATAAATACCGCCTATGATGATGAACCTGACACAACAGAAAAAAAATTCCTGAGCAAGTTGCGTCGCCAACACCGCCGGATGGTGGAGGGGGAGTGGTGATTAGCCAGGGAGATATTTATTGGATAGAACTTGATGAACCTGAAAAATCAGAGCCTGGCTACCGTCACCCCCATCTGATAATCCAGAACAACTTGTTTAATCAGAGCAGAATACGGACAGTGCTGGTCTGCCCCCTTACGACAAACCTCAAACGGGCTGCTGCCCCTGGAAATGTTCTGCTTGAAGAGCAAGAGGCAAACCTTCCCAAACAAAGCGTTATCAATGTATCCCAACTTTTTGTAGTGGATAAATCACAATTGGAAGAGTATGTGGGAACCCTTTCTGCACAACGCTTCAGCCAGGTACTCAACGGTATCAGGCTGGTTATAGAACCGCGTGAACCTGATTAGACCGTTATTATTCTGCATCAGTCCCCCTTGAAATTTCAGAACACGCTACCTAGATTGTAGTCACCCCAATCAACCCAGAAGGAGAAGAACCGGCATGTCCAAGGCAACAAAGCAGTTTCAGACCGAAGTAAAACAACTACTTGACCTGGTTATCCACTCACTCTACTCCAACCGCGACATCTTCCTGCGGGAGCTGATCTCCAACGGATCCGATGCCATTGACAAGGCCCGTTTTGAAGCTCAATCCAACGAATCCCTGCTGGAAGGCAACAGCGACTGGAAGATCAAGCTGATCCCCAACAAGGATAACGGCACCCTGACCATCCGCGACAACGGCATCGGTATGTCCATGGCCGAGGTGGAAGAGAATATCGGTACCATTGCAAAGTCCGGCACCAAGTCATTTATGCAGGCCATGAAGGATGCGGCGGCAGCCCAGCAACCGGAGCTGATCGGCCAGTTCGGCGTTGGTTTCTATGCCTCGTTTATGGTGGCTGACAAAGTGATCCTGACCACCCGCCGGGCCGGTGATGCAGGCCACGCCACCTGCTGGGAATCAACCGGCGATGGTTCCTACACCATTGAAGACTGCACCAAGGCCGAGCGCGGCACCGAGATCGTACTGCACCTGAAGGAAGAGTTTAAAGAATATCTGGATGAGTGGAAGATCCGCTCCATTGTCAAGAAGTACTCTGACTTTATCCAGTATCCGGTCTGCATGGATATCACCCGCACCGAGACCCCCAAAGGGGTGGATGGCGAGGAGATCGAAGGGGCCGGCACCATCGAGAAGATTGAGGAGCAGACCCTCAACTCCATGAAAGCGATCTGGGCTCGTCCCAAGAGCGAGGTGACCGAGGAGGAGTACAAAGAATTCTACAAGCATGTCTCCCATGATTTTGAAGACCCCTTCCGCACCATCCACTTTGCTGCCGAAGGCACCAGCGAATTCAAGGCACTGCTCTACCTGCCGGCCAAGAAGCCGTTTGACCTGTTCATGGCTGAGCGCAAGCGCGGCATCCAGCTCTATGTGAAGCGGGTCTTTATCACCGAGAAGTGTGATGCCCTGCTGCCGGACTACCTGCGCTTCGTGCGCGGTGTGGTGGATTCATCCGACCTTCCGCTGAACGTCTCCCGTGAGATCCTGCAGGAGGATGTGCAGATCAAGCGGATTCAGAAAAGCCTGGTGGGCAAAGTTCTCTCCACCCTGGCTGAGCTGAAGGAAAAGGAGTATGACCAGTACCTGACTTTCTGGAAGGAGTTTGGCCCGGTCTTAAAGGAGGGACTGCACTTTGACTATGCCAACAAGGAAAAGCTGCAGGAGCTGATGCTGTTCCAGAGCACCCGTACCGCTGAAGGTGAGTACGTCTCGCTCAAGGAATACGTCGAGCGGATGCCTGAGGCCCAGAAGGAGATCTACTATATCACCGGCGAAGACAAGGCCTCGTTAGAGCAGTCACCACTACTGGAGGCGTTCAATGCCAAAGGGTTTGAGGTGCTGTTCCTGACTGACCCGGTTGATGAGTGGGTGGTGCAATCACTGCACGAATACCAGGAGAAAAAGCTGAAGGCGGTTGACCGGGGTGATGTGGACCTGGACAGTGAAGACGAGAAAAAGGAAAAAGAGAAGAAGCAGGAAGAGGCTAAAAAGGAGTTCGGCACCCTGCTGGAGCTGATCAAAGTTCGCCTGGAAAGCAAAATCAAAGAGGTTCGCTTCTCAAACCGCCTGACTGACAGCGCCTGTTGTCTGGTGGCTGATGATTTTGGCATGAACGCCAACATGGAGCGGATCATGAAGGCCATGAACCAGGCTGTGCCAGAGTCCAAGCGGGTACTGGAACTGAACCCGGATCATCCGATCCTCAAGGTAATGGGTGACATGCACAAGCAGAGTGCCGATGATGCCCGGCTGCTGGATTATGCCGATCTGCTCTATGATCAGGCCCTGCTGACCGAGGGTACGCCGATCAAGGATCCACTCAAGTTCACCAGACTGGTCAGTGAGCTGATGGTGAAGGCAGCCCGGCACTAACAGCACGATCAATACGGCAAACACACGGGGGTATCAGTT
>CAZYMK010000336.1:0-3591 GCA_964648885.1 uncultured Geobacter sp.
TGGTGGTGCAGATGAAGGCCGAGCTTGAGAAGATGCGGGAACAGGTGCAGAATATCGAGTAGATACGAAAAAAACTCGTTTCTTAATTTGACTGTTTGAGGTGACTATGCCATCCGAAGGACTTTTAATCGTTATTTCAGCACCATCCGGCGCAGGCAAGACCACGCTCTGTAACGGTTTGGTACGCAGGTTTCCTGCCCTGAAGGAGTCGATCAGCTATACCACCCGTGCCCCCAGGTCCGGTGAGCAGGATGGTGTGGACTATCATTTTGTCTCGCTTGAACAGTTCCAACAGATGATCGATCGGGAGGAGTTTGTTGAGTGGGCGCAGGTGCATGGCAACTATTACGGTACAGCCATTGCCACTCTTGAGCAGGCCAGGACCGCCGGTGTTGATATCTTGCTGGATATTGATTGCCAGGGTGCCAGAATCCTGAAGGAGCGCGGCATCAAGGCCCAGTTCGTTTTTGTGGTGCCCCCCAGTATGGCAGAGTTGCGGCGACGGCTTGAGGCGCGTTCTACTGATGATCCAGAGGTGATTGAGCAGCGCATAGCCCGGGCTACGGAGGAGATCCGTGAGTCACGCTGGTATGATTATATCCTGGTGAATGACCGTCTTGAGGATGCCCTTGAGGCGCTGGCCTCCATTGTGATGTCTGCACGTCACACCACGGCCCGGCTCTGGGGGCAGGTATCAAAAATGTTTGATATTTGAGCAAATATCGGTATAATAACCAACTCATTCAGAGGTTCTGCGGTAAAGGAGATCACGAGTATGGCACGGGTTACTGTTGAAGATTGCCTTGATAAGGTTGATAACCGTTTTATGTTGGTCATGATGGCTGCCAAGCGGGTCAAGCAGCTGTACAAGGGGGCTCATCCCTTGATTGACCCGAAGAATAACCGCCAGGTGGTTACGTCCCTGCGTGAAATTGCTGCCGGCAAACTTTTTGCTGAGTCGGGTAGCAAACGTTCTGCATGAAAAGTACCTTCCTCGGGGCCGACCGGCAGGGCGGCCCTTTTTCAAACCTTGCGCAGCCGCTGTCTGTTTGATCCGATAGCACCTTATCCCGCATGATACGCCTGAATGATATCCTTGATACGGTTGTTTCCTACAACCCCGGCGCCGATCTGAACCTGATCAGAAAGGCGTATGTGTACTGTGCCAAGGTGCATCAGGGCCAGACCCGCCTTTCCGGTGAGCCGTATATCATCCATCCCCTTGAAGTTGCCGGCCTGCTGGCCACCCTGAAGCTGGATGTCCCCAGCATTGTTACCGGTTTTCTGCACGATACTATTGAGGATACCCTGACCACCTCCGAGGAGCTGGCCGAGATGTTCGGCGCCGAGGTGGCCGAGCTGGTGGACGGGGTAACCAAGATCAGCAAGATTCACTTCAAGACCAAGGAGGAGAATCAGGCTGAGAACTTCCGCAAGATGCTGCTGGCCATGGCCAACGATATCAGGGTTATCCTGGTGAAGCTGGCAGACCGGCTGCACAATATGCGCACCCTGCAGTTTCAGCCTGATACCAAGCAACGGGCCATATCCCGTGAAACCATGGATATCTATGCCCCGATTGCTCATCGGCTGGGGGTTTCCTGGATCAAGACCGAGCTTGAGGATCTTTCCTTTCGTTATCTGCAGCCTGAAGTCTATTTTGACCTTTCCACCAGAATACAGCGCAAAAAGCAGGAACGTGAGTCATTCATCCAGGAGGTGCAGCAGATCATCCGTCAGAAGCTGGATGATCACACGATTGTCGGTGAGGTGTCGGGACGCAGCAAACACCTCTATTCCATCTACCGCAAGATGGAAAAACGGAAGGTTGAGTTTGACGAGATCTATGATCTGACCGCGTTGCGCGTGCTGGTGGATGATGTCAAGAGCTGCTATGAGGTGCTGGGGATCATCCATTCTTCATGGCGACCGATCCCGGGGCGTTTCAAGGACTACATCGCCATGCCCAAGGGGAATATGTACCAGTCACTGCATACCACGGTGATTGGTCCCCACGGTGACCGCATGGAAGTGCAGATTCGGACCCATGAGATGCACCGGGTTGCCGAGGCCGGTATTGCCGCCCACTGGAAGTACAAAGAGGGTAAGGGGTACGATGAGAAGGAAGTGAAGCGGTTTGCCTGGCTGCGCCAGCTGCTGGAGTGGCAGCAGGAGCTGCAGGATTCACGCGAGTTTATGGACTCGGTCAAGGTTGAGCTGTTCCCTGAGGAGGTCTATGTCTTTACCCCCAAGGGGGATGTGAAGGGCTTTCCCAAGGGTTCGACGCCGATTGACTTTGCCTATGCCGTGCATACCGATGTGGGGCACCGTTGTGTGGGGGCCAAGGTGAACGGCAAGCTGGTGCCGTTGAAGCATGAACTGCAAAACGGCGATATTGTGGAGGTGATTACCTCACCACACCACACCCCCAGCAAAGATTGGCTCAAGATTGTCCGTTCATCCCGGGCCCGCAACAAGATCAGGGCCTGGATCAAGATTGAGGAGCGCAAACGTAGTGTGGTGCTGGGGCGCGAGATCTGTGAGAAGGAGTTCCGCCGGTATTCGCTTAACCTGCAGAAGCTGACTAAAAGTGGTGAGCTGAAGAAGATTGCCAATGAGTACGGCTTTAACAGTGAGGATGATCTGTTGGCAGCCATGGGGTACGGCAAGGTGTCTGCCGGCCAGGTGATCGCCAAGCTGGTGCCTGAGGAGCGGCTGCAGGCGCGGCAGGATCAGAAAGAATCACGGATCGCCAGTGTCATCAACAAGCTGAAGGGCAAGTCATCCAGTGCGGTTGAAGTTGGTGGTATGGAGGATATTATGATCCGCTATGCCAAATGCTGTAATCCACTGCCCGGTGATGAGATTGTCGGTTTTATCACCCGTGGACAAGGGGTAACAATCCATACGTCAGACTGTCCTTTTGTCACGGAGAGTGATCCTGAACGGCGGATTGACGTGACCTGGGCCAAGGGCAAGAGCGCGGCCCTGCCGGTTAAGCTGCGGGTCTTCTGTCTGGATGAAAAGGGGATTCTGGCCAACATGACCATGGCCATTACCAATGCAGAGGCCAATATTGTCAGCGCCCAGATCAAGAGTACGGTTGACAAGCGTGGAGAAAACATCTTTGAGCTGAACGTGACGGACTTAAGCCATCTGAACAAAGTGATGAACGCACTTTTGAAGGTGAAGGGCGTGATCAAGGTTGAACGGATCAAGAGTTAAGGAGAGTCGCTATGCAGGTTGTTGCAACTGATAAGGCCCCGGCAGCCATCGGTCCCTATTCGCAGGCGGTCAAGGCAGGCGGATTGCTGTTTTGCTCAGGCCAGATTGCGCTGGATCCTGCCAGTGGCGAGATGATACAGGGTACCGTTGAGGAAGAGACGCGACAGGTGATGGAGAATCTGCGCGGTGTGCTGGAGGCAGCGGAGACCGGTTTTGACCGGGTGATGAAAACCACCATCTATCTGACTGATATGACAGATTTTCCGGTCGTCAATCAGGTGTACGGCAGCTTTTTTACTGAGTTGAAGCCGGCGCGGGCAACCGTAGGGGTGGCTGCACTGCCCAGGGGAGCCCGGGTTGAGGTTG
>CAZYMK010000337.1:0-3588 GCA_964648885.1 uncultured Geobacter sp.
ATCGCCTTTATCAACCGTATAAACACGTTTTGACATTTAAATGGGGCTATGCTAGAAAACTTCATTTTTCCGTATAGTTCCGTTTTCAATATGTTGAGAGTCATCAGCACACTTCGTGCCTAGAAGGAGGCGTCATGTTCAAGGGGAGTATTGTTGCTATTGTTACGCCGTTCAAAAACGGTGCGGTCGATGTAGAGACCCTGCGTCAGCTGGTTGAGTTTCAGATCGAGGGCGGCATTGATGCCATTGTGCCCTGCGGTACCACCGGCGAGGCATCCACGCTGGATTACGATGAGCATCTGCTGGTAGTCAAGACCGTGGTGGATCAAGTCAAGAAGCGGGTTCCGGTCATTGCAGGCACCGGCTCCAACTCCACCGCCGAGGCGATTGAGCTGACCCAGCTGGCCAAAGAGACCGGTGTGGACGGCTGCCTGCTGGTGACCCCCTACTACAACAAGCCGACCCAGGAAGGGCTCTATCTGCACTACAAGGCCGTGGCCGAAGCCGTGGCTATTCCGCAGATTCTGTACAATGTGCCGGGTCGTACCGGCGTGAATATGCTGCCTGAGACGGTGGCCCGTCTGGCGCCGATCAAGAACATCGTTGCCATCAAAGAGGCAACCGGTTCGCTTCAGCAGGCATCAGAAGTACTGGCCCTGTGCGGTGATCAGCTCGACGTACTTTCCGGCGACGACTTTATCACCTTCCCGATGATGGCCTGCGGTGCCAAAGGGGTTATCTCGGTACTGGCCAACATCATGCCCAAGGCCGTGGGTGATCTGACCGACGCCTTCTATGCCGGAGACCTGGACAAGGCCCGCAAGCTGCATCTGGATACCCTCAAGATCAGCAATGCCATGTTCATTGAGAGCAACCCGGTTCCGGTCAAAACGGCCCTGGGGCTGATGGGCAAGTGCTCAGATGAAGTGCGTCTGCCGCTCTGCCCGATGAGCGCTGCCAACAAGGCCAAGCTGGAAGCCATTCTGAAAGAGTATCAGTTGATCTAGCGGAGGCAGCCATGCCACAGACAGCAGAGGAACTACATTTCAGCAGGGAAGAATATCTGGCCTGGGAAGCTAACCAGCAGGACAAGCATGAATATCTGGGGGGAGAGGTGTTTTGCATGGTTGGCGTTCGGCAGATCCACTCAATCGTTGCCTTGAACATTGCCAGCGAACTGAAGCAGCAGTTGAAAGGCAAGCCCTGTCGTCCTCACATCTCTGATATGAAACTCCAGATTGATGCTGCCGACGCATTTTACTACCCGGACATCATGGTCAGTTGTGATGAGCGTGACAGGCAGGCTGATCTTTATCTGGAGCACCCATCCCTGATTGTTGAAGTGCTTTCAGAATCAACCGCCAGTTACGATATGGGGTTGAAGTTCGAGTATTATCGGCTGATTCCGGAACTGAAGGAATATGTGCTGGTTGATCCTGAACGCCTTAAAATCTGGTTGTACCGGAAAAATCAGGCCAGTGAATGGGTGCTGCATGATTTTCCGAATAACGAGGATGTTGTGTTTGAGAGCATTACCTGCAGTCTGAGGCAGTCAGATATTTTTGAAGGAGTTGTATCATGATCAGGATTGCCATCTGCGGTGCTGCTGGCCGCATGGGACAGAGAATTATCGTCGCTGCTGTCGAGGCAGGTTGCACCATCTCCGGCGCGCTAGAGCGCCCCGCTCATCCCCAGATTGGGCAGGATGCCGGCCTGATCGCCGGTGTCGGCGCATTGGGAGTTGCCATCTCCGATGATCTGAATGCCGTGGTTGAAGGCTGTGATGTACTGATCGACTTCACCACCCCCAAGGTGTCCCTCAAGAATCTTGAGGTCTGCGGCCTGAAGAAAAAATCGATCGTGATCGGCTCTACCGGCTTCACTCCAGAAGAACGTGCCCTGGCTGCTGAACTGGCCAAGGATATCCCGGCGGTGCTGGCCCCTAATATGTCAGTCGGCGTCAATGTCTGCTTCAAGGTACTGAAGGATGTGGCCAAGACCCTGGGCGATGACTTTGATGTTGAGATCGTTGAACTGCACCACAACAAGAAGAAGGACTCCCCTAGCGGCACTGCGGTACGGATGGGCGAAGTGGTAGCTGATGCCTTGGGGCGTGATTATAACCAGGTGGCCAACTACCACCGCGAAGGGATCTGCGGCGAGCGGACCAAAGAAGAGATCGGCATGCAGACCGTACGGGGCGGCGACATCATCGGCGAGCACACCGTCTACTTTATCGGCCAGGGGGAGCGGATAGAGATCTCCCATCGTGCCATGACCCGCGATATGTTCTCGCGTGGCAGTGTACGGGCGGCGCAGTGGGTGGTGGGTAAGGTGCCAGGGCTGTATGACATGCAGGATGTGCTGGGGCTGAAGTAGGAGCAGAGAATGGAAAAGGTCGTTCGGATCATCAACATGAAAGATGACAAGGGTGACCGGGAATACTGGATAACCAGGACACCTGCAGAACGGATAGATGCCATCGAGATCCTGCGCGAGCAGTACATGAGGTTTAAAGGCGATGTTCAGCACGGACTTCAAAGAATTTACCGAGTTGTTGAACAAACACGGCGTTGAGTATCTGGTGGTGGGAGGATACGCCGTTGGCGTCCACGGTCATCCCCGCTATACCGGAGATATCGATTTCTGGATCAATCCAAACAAAGACAATGCGGAAAAGTTGCTGGCGGCTGTCGCCGAGTTCGGTCTGACAGCCGTCAATGTATCTGCTGATGAGTTGATCATTCCCGGCAAAGTCTTTCAGCTTGGACGACAGCCTTACCGCATTGATATTCTCAACAGTATTGACGGTGTTGAATTTGACGGCTGCTTTCAGCGACGTGCTACGTTTGAGCTCGAAGGAGTTCCTGTCCCATTCATCGGCTTTGAAGATCTTAAACAAAACAAGCGAGCCAGCGGCAGGTATAAGGATCTGGCAGACCTTGAAGTACTTGAATCAACACGAGAAGAAGGAGAGTAAAGCGTGGCAAAAATCAATGACAACTATTTGAAGTTAAAAGCTGGCTACCTGTTCCCGGAAATCGGTCGCCGTGTGCGTGAGTTTACCGCTGCCAACCCGGACGCCAAGGTGATCCGTCTCGGCATCGGCGATGTAACCCGTCCCCTGGCCCCGGCCGTGCTGAAGGCGTTCCATGATGCCGTGGACGACCTGGCCACCACTGCCCAGTTTGCCGGTTACGGCCCGGAGCAGGGCTACGACTGGCTGATCAATGCCATTATCGAGAAATCCTACAAGCCGCTGGGTGTTGATCTCAAGACCGAGGAGATGTTCGTCTCCGACGGCTCTAAGTGCGACTGCGCCAACATCCTGGATATCTTTGCCCTGGACAACGTGGTGGCCATCGGCGATCCGGTCTATCCGGTCTACAACGACACCAACGTCATGATCGGCCGCACCGGCGAGGCAGACGAGAAGGGCTACTACCAGAACATCGTCTATCTGCCCTGCAACGAGGCCAATAATTTCATCCCCTCACTGCCCACCGGCAAGGTTGATATCATCTATCTCTGCTTCCCCAACAACCCCACCGGCACCGTGGCCAGCAAGGCCGAGCTGAAGAAGTGGGT
>CAZYMK010000338.1:0-3579 GCA_964648885.1 uncultured Geobacter sp.
TCGTCGGGCTCATAACCCGAAGGTCAGAGGTTCAAATCCTCTCCCCGCAACCAAACAAATAAAAGGACTTATCCGGCAGCCGGGTAAGTCCTTTTCGTTTGTGCAGTATGGATGGGCCGTTACGCCCCTCGCAACAGCTGCTTGCTTCTCCATTTCCCGGATCTGAAGCGTACGGCCCAGATCAGAGCGGTACAACAGACAAACAGCGTGGCCAGGGTCCACTCAAGCACCAGGCTGGGCATGATCCAGTCAATCAGCCACAACAAGAGCAGGAACAGGCCGGTACAGATCGAAAAAGTACGGGCAATCCAGCGGGTCTCTCCGGCAGCGGCCAGCACGCAGCCAAGCACCACGTTCGCCGCATCCAGCACACAATACAGGGCAACAAATTTCATCAGCATCGCACCGATGGCTACAATCTGCGGCGCTTCAGGGCCGCTGCCGGCAAAGAGCCCCATCAGGGGAGCGGAAGCTACGGCAAAAAACAGCGCCATCACCAGCATCCAGACCTCGCAAATCGCCAGTGACTGCCAGGCAATGCCCGGCACCTCATGGTCACGCCCGGCACCACGGGCATGACCAACCAGGATACCGGCTGCCTGCCCCAGACCAAGCGCCGGAAAAAAGGCGGTGCCGTTGATCCTGAACGCGATGCTGGAGGCAGCCAGCTCCACCATGCCCAGCCGCCCCACCACCACCAGAAACAAGGTCCAGGCCAGCAACTCTCCGCTGATCCTGAATCCCATCGGCATGGCGAGCGACAGAAAACGGCGAAATTCGGCCGGCTGAAACAGTCGGGCACAACGGTCACCAAAACCGCCGGCCCGTGCAAATACGGCGGCATACAACGCGGCTGCCACCAACTGGGCCAACACCGTTGCAAGGGCTGCGCCACTGATGCCCATGCGCGGAAAACCCCACTCACCCAGCACCATCCCCCAGGTAAGCAGCGCATTCACGGCAAAGGAGATAAAGGTGATCACCGTTACCACTGCCGGTCGGCCAATGCCGGAAAGCCACCCCGCCATGGCGGCACCAAATACCGGAAAGAACGAGCCCAGCATACAGATCAGAAAATAGCTGCGCTCATCAAGGGCCACCTGCTGCTCATGCCCGGCCAGCAGAAAAAGCTGGGCAACGGGCCAGGCAAGGGCCAGGGCAATGATCCCCGACGCCAGTGCACTGTAAATACCCAGCCATGCTGATGAAAGCACCCCCTGACTGTTGCCGCGACCGTGGTTGTGGGCCACAAAGGTACCGGCATAGCCGGTGGTGCCGAACAGAAACCCCTGAAAAAGGATCACGGCCATACTGGACGGCCCGATGGCCGCTATTGCCTGACTTGAGTAGTGCGACAATATGATGGTGTCAACAATCTGCATCATGGTAATGGTCGAGGCAGAAAGGATCATCGGACCGGCCAGCTTCAGCAGGCCGGGTATATGGTTTTTTCCGGCGCTGCCTGTTTTTTGCTGGTGCGTCATACTACGCTGCCGTGCCAGCCATAACCCCGGCACCGTTGGGCAGCTCAAGCTGCAGCCGGTGAACATTGGTCAGTCCGGCTCCGGTCATGATCTTGGCAAGCTCTGATTGTGAATAAGCCTGCCCTGCCGGGGTGCCCACCAGCATGTTCAGGGAAAAGAGAGCCGGGAACAGCGGGCCAGTCCTGGCATCATCCAGGATAAACTCCTGAATCAGCAGCAGACCGCCGCTGGTCAGACAGTGGGCTGCGGTGCTGATGATCTCGGCGCTCTTTGCCGGGCTCTCACTGTGCAGCAGATGGGAGACCCAGACCACGTCGTAGCTGCCGTCCGGTTGCTTAAGGGTGATATCCCCCTCAGCAAACTGTATCCGCTCGGTAAGCCCGTATTTTTTAATGGTCTGTTCAGCAAAGGGCCGGGTGGTGGGCAGGTCAAACACAACAGCGGTCAGGGCAGGATTCTGTGTGCAGAAGTGGATAGCATAGGTGCCGGGTCCGCCGGCCAAATCCAGCAACCGGGTGCGCCCGGCCAGGCTGATCCGGGCGGCCAGCTGCGGGGCAATCAGGGATGCCAGGTTGTACATTCCCAGCAAAAAGTGCTTCCGTTCCTGTGCTTCCGCATCATGGGACAGGCGGGGGCGGACCGGCCCACCGGTCATAACTGCCTCATCAAGCCGGTGCCAACCGGGCACCAGGTTGTAGTGGTGCATGATGATGTGCCCCATGTAGCTGACTGAATCCTGTGAGAGCCAGGTTTTGCTGCAATCAGTGCAGGAAAACAAATCCCCCTCCTTGGTCAGCAGCCCCAGCCCCACCAGGGCATGCAGCAGCATCTCCAGCCCGCGCTGGTCAGCACCGATAACCTCGGCCAGATCCTCAGCCGATCGGGGTTTGGCGGATAACGGTGTAAATACATCCAGTTTAACCGCAGCATGCAGGGTGGCGGTCTGCCAGTGGTATGACGAAAGCTGCAGCAGGTCGGGCAGGTTCATGGGTGTGCCTTTCTGTAGTAGCTGGAAAACAGCAGGTTCTCATGCACAGCAGTCTCTGAGGCAAAGCGCCGTAACAGGGATGAAGGGGATGAAAGGGATAGGATCGTATCAGAAGTAACCTGCAAACAACAGCTCACTAACACAGAGATACAGAGGCACAGGGAACACAGAGAAATCAAAGGTATAAACAAACTAAAGCGCACCTTGCGGGTGAATCAAAAACGATCTGACGCTTTCAACTCACTAATTTTACTCTGTGAACTCTGTGCCTCCGTGCTTCAAATGCTTTTTACAGGTTTAATCCCTTGTATCCCTTGCATCCCTGTTGATCAGCTTTGACTTCAAGCGTTGCGTCATTGCGCCGTTGTGTGAACAGCTTTTTCTAGGTTTGATGGTATAGCAGATTGGTCCGGCTGACTGGCAGAAGATATTAAAAACGGGAGGCCGGTGGGCCTCCCGTTTTTAATCGCTGGTTAAAGATGTCTTACTGCAACACGTATACAAGTCCTTTTATGGTGGTATAAGTCAGCCAGTCAGTACCAACTGCGGCCTTGTCCCCAGCTGCTGTAACTAAATAGGTAGCAGCAGCAACTGTACCTGTTCCTGTGACACCATAAACAGTAGTACCTTTTGCATCAGCAGAACCAACCATTGCTGTATTAAATGATTCAGCCATTTTTAATGCTTCGTCATTGAATTCAGTGTCGCAGTCATCAGCAACACAAATCTTTATGATGTTCTTCTTGGGGGTTCCTCCATCATTCCCGACAAAAACGTAATAGGTATTTTGCCCCATATTAAATGCCTGAGGGGGAGGGGTAGTAAATTTTGCATCATCAAGATCAGTTTTTACATTTGGTGTTAAAGTCCCTGAAGTACCTATAATTCCGGTTTTATTAGGGTCGCCTGGGTATCTGCCCTTTCTGTCAAAATAGACAGACAGTGCGATTTGCCAAGACTTAATGTTATTCGTAAACTGCTTTGATCGTGCATTCTCAATCAAATCCTGCCCCTTGATCACCGCCCCCAGGATGATACCGATGATCACCAGTACCACTGCCAGTTCCACCAGGGTAAAGCCCTTGTTGTTGCGCATCTGAATCCTCC
>CAZYMK010000339.1:0-3563 GCA_964648885.1 uncultured Geobacter sp.
TATTGCACTGTTCGGCCGGTTTGTTCAGCAACACAGCAGCCCGCTTGGACACATACAGGTGCGAGGTGCCGTGAAAACCGTAGCGCCGCACGCCGTGGTTCTGGTACCAATCATAAGGAACCGGATAGAGAAAGGCATGCTCCGGCATGGTCTGATGGAAGGCGGTATCAAAAATGGCCACATGGGGAATGGTGGGCATCAGGGAACGGGCAGCCTCGATACCGTCGATGTTGGGCGGGTTGTGCAGCGGTGCCAGATGCTGCACATCCTTGACCGCATTTAGTACCGCATCATCGATCCTGACCGAACAGGTGAATTTCTCACCACCATGTACCACCCGGTGGCCAACCGCCGATATCTCGGACACATTCTTCAGCACGCCATGCTCACGGTCAGTCACCACCCTGATCAGCAGGTCAATGGCAGCACGATGGTCGGTACAATCCTGCTCCAGCTTGTAGGTCTCCCTGCCGGGCACTTCATGCACAATAAAGGAGTCACCCACAATGACCCGCTCAACCATCCCCTTTGCCACCACCACCTTTTTCTCCCAGTCAAACAACTGGTATTTGACTGAAGAGCTGCCGCAGTTAAGTGCCATAATAATCATAGAAAATCCTCCCGGACAGACAAAATCACAAGATCAATATCAGTAAAAATTCGTTAGTGGAATTAAAGTATTTACACCATAATAAAACCGCATTTGATATATCATGTGACCTTTCCTAAATTCAACCAATTTATCTCACCCCCCATTAAAATTCCGTATACAGTTTTTCTGGACATTTTTTACGGACTGTGGCAACATCACCCCGCCTTTGATAGAAAAGGATGCACACAAAAAAACAAAAATTTTGGAGGTGGTACCGTGTCACACACTATTACTGACGATTGCACCAACTGCGGAGCCTGTGAAGATTCCTGCCCTGTGAACTCTATCAGCGAGCAAGACAACAAGCGTGTAATCGACGCTGACACCTGCATCGACTGCGGCGCCTGCGTTGACACCTGTCCGGTCAATGCCATCCACGCCTAGTTGACGGCAACAGCACAGACACAAAAAAGCCCGGAGCGATCCGGGCTTTTTTGTGTCTGAAAATTTGGAGTCAGCGCCTGAAAAAATACAGCAGTAACGACACCGCCACTGACAGCAGCAGGCTGGTGGTAAGCGGCATGTAGAAACTGAAACTCTCCTTCTTGATCAGGATGTCACCCGGCAGCCGCCCCAGCCAGGGCAGACGGGGCGCCAGACTGATCAGCAGACCAACCGCCACCAGCACCAGACCGCCGATGATCAAGACCCGCCCCAAACCGGACATCAGCCCTGCTCCCTGGGGTGGTAGCGCTCCTTTTCGCTGTAGATACAGCCGCAGTACTGCTGACGGTACAGCCCCAGCTCCTTGGAACGCCTGATCCCCTCCTGCCAGCCAGGCCTGAAGTCACGATAGAAAAACGGGATACCATGGCGTTCGGCGACCTCTTCTGCCCTGGTCCGCATCAGATCATGATTTTGATAACGGCTGTAAAACAGGGATGAGGTAAAGGTATCGCATCCGTTTTCAAGGGCAGTCCGGGCAGCAGCATCCAACCGCGAGGCATAGCAATAGCCGCAGCGCTTTTCAGGCTCTGCAGCCACCTGTGCCAAAAACTCCTCCAGCTGATAGTGATCCTGCAGGATCAGCTCAAGTCCCTCGTGCTCAGCCATCAGCAAGGCCGCATCACGGCGGCGCTGGTACTCCTGATAGGGATGGATGTTGTGGTTATAAAACAGACCGGTCACCTCCAGCCCCTCGGACCGCAGTGCTGCAAGGGGATACAGGGCGCAGGGGCCGCAGCAGATATGCAGCAGAACCCGCATCAGACCTTTTCCAGCAGGTGCCCCAGCTTGTCCCGTTTAGCCTCCAGGTAGCGCCGGTTAGAACAGGTCGGACTGGCCTCGATCGGTACCCGGTCAACCACGGTGATACCATAGCCCTGCAGACCAACCAGCTTGCGGGGGTTATTGGTCATAATTCGTATCTTGCGAATTCCCAGTGCCAGCAGGATCTGCGCCCCTAACCCGTAGTCACGCATATCGGCCTTAAAGCCCAGTTGCTGGTTGGCTTCCACCGTATCCATCCCCTGATCCTGCAGCTCGTAGGCCTTCAGCTTGTTGATCAGACCTATCCCCCGCCCTTCCTGACGCATGTAGAGGATCACCCCGCGGCCTTCACCATCAATGGCCTCCATGGCTTTATGCAGCTGCTCGCCGCAATCACAGCGCAGTGAACCCATCACATCACCGGTCAGGCATTCGGAGTGAACCCGCACCAGCACCGACTGATCTCCGTTCAGCTCCCCTTTCACCAGGGCGATATGATCAAGCTTGTCCACATCATTCTCAAAGGCCACCACCCGCCAGTCTCCGCCAAAACGCGAGGGAAGCTTGGCATCTGCCACCGGCCGCACCAGCTGCTCATGCTTCAGGCGGTAGGCCACCAGATCAGCCACGGTACAGATCTTCAGGTCGTGGACCTTGGCAAACTCACGCAGTTCCGGCATACGTGACATGCTGCCGTCATCGTTCATAATCTCGCAGATCACCCCGGCCGGCGTCAGACCGGCCAGTCGGGCCAGGTCAACCGATCCCTCGGTCTGGCCGGTGCGGACCAGGACCCCGCCCGGTTTAGCTCTGAGCGGAAAGATATGACCGGGACTAACCAGGTCCAGCGCTGAGGCATCAGCAGCCACGGCAGTCTGAATGGTATGGGAGCGGTCTGCCGCTGAAATACCGGTGGTCACGCCACGGCGCGCCTCAATCGAGACAGTGAAAGCGGTCTCAAAGGGAGAGGTGTTGTCACGCACCATCGGCTTCAACCCCAGGCTGTCACACTTCTCTGCGGTCAGGGTCAGGCAGATCAGCCCCCGCCCGAATTTAGCCATAAAGTTGATCGCCTCCGGCGTCACCTTTTCGGCTGCCATGGTCAGGTCACCTTCATTTTCGCGGTCTTCATCATCCACCAGAATCACCATTCTGCCCTGACGGATATCTTCCAGCGCCTCTTCAATCGTACAGACACCCATTGATGTTCGTTTCCTCTCTAAACAAATCCGTTCTGCAACAATGCTTCCATGGTCAGTCCGCCACCTGCGGCATGGGGTGCCGTCAGGCGAGCCACATATTTACCAATGACATCGGTCTCAATATTCACACTCATTCCCACCCCCAGATCGGCCAGGGTGGTCTTTGCCAGGGTATGGGGGATAATGGCCACTGAAAAGCCGGTAGCCGACACGCTGTTGACGGTCAGACTGATACCGTCAATAGCCACCGAGCCCTTTTCCACCAGCAGTCGGGCCTGTTCAGCAGGCAGACTGAAACCGAGCAGTACAGCGTTTCCCTTGGCGGTCCGGCTGGCCAGACGGCCAATGCAATCAATATGGCCGGTTACCAGATGCCCGTCCAGCCGCCCACCCAGCCTCAGGGCACGCTCAAGATTCAGTTTGTTACCCGGTTGCAGCGCAGCAAAGGTGGTCCGGGCCACGGTCTCGGGTGAGATATCAAACCTGAAGCGATCCCCCTG
>CAZYMK010000340.1:0-3561 GCA_964648885.1 uncultured Geobacter sp.
GGGACGGTGAAGATCTTCAGCGGCAGCACCTTTGTGGGGAGTGCTGCGCTGAAGCGGGTGGCATCAGGCGAAAAGTTTGTACTCCCCTTTGGCAGCGATGATCAGGTGACCGTCAAGCGGGATGAGCTCAAACAGCACAAAGAGGCCGGCATCTTTGGCAGAAACCGGATGGCCTACCGTATCACCACCACGGTCAGCAACTTTCGTGCGGAGACCCAGACCGTCAGCGTCAAGGATCAGCTGCCGCTGGCCGGTGACAGTGAGATCAAGGTCAGCCTGGAAGAGCCGACCTTGCCGCCAACCGAGAAACTGGATGATGGTAGCCTGGTCTGGAAACTGAAGCTGGTGCCGGGTGAGAAGAAGGAACTGCGCTACGAGATCGTGGTGGAGTATCCCAAGGATCGGGAAGTGTCTGGACTCTGATGCACAAGAGGGGCGGTCAAGCGACCGCCCCTCTTGTGCTTTACACCGCCTGCAGCACCACGCACTTGAGGTACTCGGATTCGGGAAAAGAGAGCAGTACCGGATGATCCGGCGCCTGTGAGCGGCAGGTAATAAGGCGCACCTCTCGCTTGGCCTGACGACCGGCAACCTCCAGCATCTCGCGGAACGGCTCACGCCCCATGTGGTAGGAACAGGAGCAGGTGATCAGATAGCCGCCCGGCTCCAGCAGCTCCAGAGCTCGTCGGTTGATGGTGATGTAGCCTTTGGTTGCTTCGGCTATGGCTTTACGATTTTTTACAAAGGCCGGCGGATCCAGCACCACCACCCCGAAGCTGCGCCCCTCCAGCTTGAGTGAACGCAGGCGGTCAAAGGCATCGCACTCCTCAAAACTGACCCGATCTGTCAGGCCGTTACATGCAGCGTTCCGTTTTGCCAATGCAACCGCCCTGGCAGAAATATCCAGCCCCAGTGCTGACCGGGCTCCAAAGAAACCGGCATGGGCCGCCCAGCTGCCGCTGTAACAGAAGCAGTCCAGCACCTCCCGGTCCTTGGCGATATGCTGCAACAACCGGTGATTTTCCTTCTGGTCAAGAAAGCCGCCGGTCTTCTGCCCCTGCCACAGATCCACCTCAAAGCTCAGCCCGTTTTCCTGCATGGTAACAGCCTGCGGTACCTCACCAGCCAACAGCTCCACCCCTTCGGTCAAACCCTCCATGGTACGGACCGCCACGTCATTGCGGGCAATGATTCCCCTTGGGGCAAGCAGCCGTTGCAACGCCTCCAGGATCAGACCACGCCGCCGGTCCATACCGGCAGAGAGCAGCTGCACCGAGAGGTAGTCGCCGTATTTATCCACCACCAGACCGGGCAGGTGGTCGCTCTCACCATACACCAGCCGGTAGCTGTCAAGCTGCGGATAGATGCTGCGGCGATGGGCAAGGGCTGCATCGATCCGCCGTTCAAAAAAATCTACGGTGTTGATTGATTCCTGCTGCCTTGACAGCAGACGAACCGCAATAAGCGAACTGGGGTTATGGTAGCCGGTCCCCAATAAACCGCCGGACATGTCGTACAGCTCACAGGCCGCTCCCGGATCATGGTCACCCTCAATCCGGCTGATCTCATTGCTGAACACCCAGGGGTGTCCGGAACGGATGCGACGGTCTTCATTCTTTTTCAGAAAAATCTTGATCACGGCAGCATCTCTTTCAGACTGCAAAGTTTAATCCGTTCCGGCAGCTTGATACCAAACTCACGCAGGTACAGCACATTAACGGAAACCAGCAGCGCATTCAGGCGCTCAAGATCGATCAGTGCCTCGCCGGGCAGCTGCTCAATCTCTTTGCAGTTATGTGGACAGACATCTACTCTGCGCTGACCGCCATCATCGGTCAGCAGAATCGGTAGTCCGTGGGTGCGACAGATGATCGGGCGGGCCTGATAAAGCAGGCAGCGTCCCTCAAACAACAGGGGGCACTGCTCGCTCCCTTCAGCTGATTCCAGGTGCTGCTTTAAATGCTGATACTGGTTTGGTGGCAGTTTGCCCGCTGCCTCAAGCAGTACCGCTGCCTCAACCGGAAAAATTGAGATGGCCACGCAACAAGAGTCGCACCCCGGACCACAGACCAGGGCATCACCCAAAAGATGAGTAATCCCCTCGCAGAGCTGATCCACCTTTTCCAGCAGGCGGTGATAATTTGCCAGTGGCTGGGGCATCAGGCTACTGGATCTTGACCACAATCTTGCCGAAATGCCGGTCCTCTTCCATCATCCGGTGCGCCTCCACAATCTCGTCGATTGAGAAGACCTTCTCGATGATCGGCACAATGGTTCGGTCAGCAAACCTGGGCAGGGCGGTTTTGGTGAACTCGGCCACAATGGCGGCCTTGTCTTTGACCGGCCTGGAACGCAACACACTGCCGATGATCTGCTGACGCTTGACCATCATCAGGGCCAGGTTCAACTCGGCCTTGATACCGCTGATGATACCGATGATTACCAGACGGCCGGCATAGCCGAGCGAGGCCATATTCGGAGCCAGATACTTGGCGCCGACATGGTCCAGAATCACGTCCACCCCTTTTTTGTTGGTGAACTCCTTAACCGCCTCGGAGAAATCAGGTGTCGTGGTGAAATCAACCACCAGATCAACCCCCATCCCCTGTACGCGCTCAATCTTGCTGGGGTGGGCCGTGACAATGATTTTGGTTTCAGGCACCAGGGCCTTGCAGAGCTGAACCCCGGCCATGTTGACACCGCCGCCGCCGCCATGGATGATAACCGTGTTCTTGTCCTTCAGGCCGCCAATCATAAACAGGTTAGAGAAAGCGGTAATATAGGATTCACAGACACAAGCCGCCTCTTCAAAGGTCATGGACTCCGGAATCGGCATCAGGTGGCTGGCGTAGGCCACGGCATACTCGGCACAGGCACCGCCACCTACCAGCGACATGACCCGCTGGCCCACCTGCCACCCTTCTACACCTGGTCCCAGGGCTTCAATGGTACCGGCCACTTCAAGGCCCAGAATCTCGGAATCACCGGGAGGGGGTGGATACTTGCCCTCGCGCTGTACCAGATCGGGGCGGTTGATGGTGGTTGCCATCACCTTTACCAGCACCTGCCCTTCAGCCGGAACCGGCTGATCCACTTCACCCACCTTCAGTACCTCAACACCGCCAAAACCGTCCATTAACACTGCTTTCATACTATATCCTCCTTAAATGAGATGCCGTTTTGAAATCCAGAGCAGGCAATCTACCCGTTCAGCACTGGTTTGTAAACAAAAAGCTACTGCTGATGCCTTGATTTCAGTGGACTTTTCTGCCATAAACAGACTTCATGTAAACACAAGAAAGGCACTACTTCCATGCGGATTCTGGTAACAAACGACGATGGTATCGGTGCTCCGGGAATCAAGGCTCTGGCCGAGGCACTGACAGAGCTGGGGCAGGTAACAGTGGTGGCTCCTGATCGAGAGCGCAGCGCAGCCGGACACTCGCTGACCCTGCACTCACCGCTGCGTGTGTTTGAACTGCGGCCCGACTGGTATGCCGTTGACGGTACCCCCACCGACTGCGTCAACATGGGGATCCACAGCCTGCTTGAAACGCCGCC
>CAZYMK010000341.1:0-2386 GCA_964648885.1 uncultured Geobacter sp.
TGTTTGTGGCAGGCTTTGCCAAATCCGGCATCATGCCGTTCCACGGCTGGCTGCCGGCCGCCATGGTGGCCCCCACACCGGTCAGCTCATTCCTGCACGGTGTGGCTGTGGTCAAGGTAGGGGTGTTTTCGATCCTGCGGGTTGTTTTCCATATCTTCGGGCCGGACTTCCTGCAGCAGTTGAACTACGGCGTGATCATAACCAGTATTGCCGCAGTCACCATGCTGGCAGCCTCACTGGTGGCCCTGACCCAGGACAATCTGAAGCGGAGGCTGGCCTATTCCACCATCGGACAGCTCTCTTATATCGTTCTGGGAGCGGGCATGCTCACCAGCGCCGGCATGACTGGCGGAACCCTTCATATTGCAATGCATGCCTTTGGCAAGATCACCCTGTTCCTCTGCGCCGGCGCCATCTATGTGGTCAGCCACAAGAAGTACATCAGCGAAATGGATGGTCTGGGACGGCAGATGCCGATCACCTACGGCGCATTCTTTCTGGGGGCGCTCAGCATCATCGGTATGCCTCCGCTGGGAGGTTTCATCAGCAAATGGAATCTGCTGATCGGTTCGGTGCAGGCCGATCAATTGCTGCTGACCGCGATTTTGCTGATCAGTTCATTGCTTAACGCCGCCTATTTTTTCCCTATCATCTATCGCGGATTCTTTGTCCAGCCGAAAACAGTGCAGGCTGAAGGTATCAAAGAGGCACCACTGTTCTGCCTGGTTCCTCTTGTCATCACAGCACTGATCTCATTGGGACTATTCTTCTATCCGAACATTTTTCTGCAGCTTGCCGGGATGGCGGTGGCGCCCTGACCGGCATTACGGAGTATGACTGAATGTCTGACCACCCACACGAAGAGAAAATGATCCTGGCCCATGAAGCAGTTGAGGGATACCGACCGCTGTTTTATGCAGCAATCACCGTTGGTACGCTGTACCTTGCCTATATTTTATTCAAGACCCTGTAGTTGGGGAAGGACGTAGATACCATGCATACACCCCACACAACTGATGAAAAACCCGGGATATTTGACAAACCGGAGAACGTCAAGCGTCTGCTGACGGTCTTTTACATCTGCGTGGTGGCACTGATCGGACTGGATCTGTTCTATCACAAGCACACCATCTTTCCCTGGGAAGAACACTTCGGCTTTTACGCAGTCTACGGCTTTGTTGCCTGTGTCATTCTGGTGATAGTTGCCAAGTATATGCTGCGCCCGCTGGTTATGCGCAAAGAGGATTACTATGATTAACGCGCTGCCTCCTGCCGTTATACTGATCGCCGGAGCCTTCCTTGTGCCCTTGCTGAAGGGGAAAGCCAAGAGCGCCTGGATGCTGGCACTGCCGGTGTTAAGCTTTATCAACCTGCTGGCTATCCCGGTTGGCCAGCACTGGTCATACTCTTTTATGGGTTTTGAACTGGTGTTCGGCTCAGTGGATCGTCTGAGCCTGATATTCGGTTACATATTTCATATCACTTCGCTTATCTCTATCATCTATGCCCTGCATGTAGAGGATGACGTGCAGCATGTTGCAGGTCTTGTCTATGCCGGTGCCGCCCTGGGGGTCACCTTTGCCGGAGACTTCTTTTCACTTTTTGCCTTCTGGGAAACCCTGACGGTCAGCGCAACCTTTCTGATCCTGGCACAACGCACATCACGGGCGCTGGCATCGGCCTATCGCTACTTCCTGGTACACGTAGCCGGCGGCCTCTGTCTGCTGGCCGGCATCATTCTGCATGTGCAGCAGACCGGCAGTGCTGCCGTAACTTTTGTTGGACTCAGCGGCCTTGCATCCTACCTCATCTTCATCGGCCTGGGTGTCAACTGTGCCTGGCCCGGCCTGCATTCATGGCTGACAGACGCCTACCCAGAGGCAACCATTACCGGCACCATCTTCCTGTCGGCATTCACCACCAAGACAGCCATCTACGTACTTGCGCGGACCTTTCCCGGTACCGAGGCCCTGATCTGGATCGGCACGGCCATGGCTGCATTCCCGATCTTCTACGCAGTGATCGAGAATGACCTGCGAAGGGTGCTGGCCTACTCGCTGATTAACCAGGTCGGCTTTATGGTTGTGGGTATCGGCATTGGTACTGAACTGGCCATCAATGGCGCTGTTGCCCACGCCTTTAACGACATCTTGTTCAAGGGGCTGCTGTTCATGACCATGGGGGCGGTGATGTATCGTACCGGCAAGATTAACGCCACCGACCTGGGCGGTCTGTATAAATCAATGCCCTGGACCTGCACCTTTTGTATTGTTGGCGCAGCATCTATATCAGCCTTTCCGCTCTTCAGCGGTTTTGTCAGCAAATCAATCGTGATGGAGGCGGCCGCACACGGCAACCTCCGTTTTGTCTGGTTTGTTCTGCTGTT
>CAZYMK010000341.1:2401-2973 GCA_964648885.1 uncultured Geobacter sp.
AAATCCCTTTCTTCGCCTTCTTTTCTCATGATTCGGGACTCCGCTGCAAAGAGGCTCCACGTCATATGCTGCTGGCCATGGGCATAGCTGCTTTTCTCTGCATCTTTATCGGTACGTTCCCCCAGTATCTCTACCAGTTTCTGCCCTACGCCATTGACTACCAACCCTACTCACTGGGTCATGTGGTTACCCAGACACAGCTGCTGTTCTACTCGGCCCTGGCCTTCACCCTTCTGTTGCTTTCAGGCATTTACCCGGCCGAGATCCGTTCCATCAATATTGATGCCGATTGGTTCTACAGAAAGGGAGGCAAACTGTTCTTCAAGGGGGCGGATCTTGTCTTTAACCGGATCAACGCACAGGCAGAAAAGCTTGTGGCTGTAGAGCTGATGGCACGGCTGGGAGATTTTTTCAGGCAGCCCGGTTATCTGCTGCAGAGGCAGGGGGTGCGGCTGCTGGCCTTATGCTCAGGCGACAAGCAGGCCCAGCAGCGGCTTGAACAGCAGCTTGAACTGCGCAATCGGGCCGGGGCACACCCGATCGGTATCTGGGTGTTGCTGGCGGTTGTGTTT
>CAZYMK010000341.1:3011-3551 GCA_964648885.1 uncultured Geobacter sp.
CCCCCCACCCTGACCCTCCCCCGCCAGGGGGGAGGGGACTTGATAGTGTTCAAGTATAAAGAGGAGGGAGAAGTCCTTTCCTTCCCTGAATGAAACAACAAAAAGGGGGACAGCGCCGCCCGGCGCCGTCCCCCTTCTTGTTGTTATAAAAAGAGATCATATACTACACACGGCATGAAACTGCGTTTTTGGCTTCGACTCCGCTCAGCCAACTATCCGTTCCCTGAGCGGAGTCGAAGGGAACACGAATACAGTTTTCGGCAGTGCGCAATATAATCTATTCTGCTGCCTACTTTGCTTCTTCCTCTTTTTTCTTCTTACCCCATACAATCGGGTGGGCCTGACGCTTGATTATGAAGTCAATAATCAGCTTCATCCAGATGGTTGTGCCGGCGTAGGCGTTCCAGCCGTCAAAGGAATCAAACGGGCCGATAAGTATGCCGGTGGGGATATACAGGGCAACCCCGATGATGATCCAGGTTGCAGCGGCACCGGCCAGCATATTGACAACACCGGTGAAGGTTGCAAATTTTTCAGGAT
>CAZYMK010000342.1:0-3547 GCA_964648885.1 uncultured Geobacter sp.
TGTCGGCATATATCAGCAAGCCGATTGTCAGCCAGGTTATGCTGCAGACCATGGCAGCCTTTATTGACATCACCAAGGTTAAGCCGACACTGCAGGAAAAACACCCTGAACAAAAGCACTTCCTGCAGGTGGAGGGACTTGATGAAGCGGCGGCACTGGAGAATCTGTCCGATGACCGGAACCTGTACCATGAGATTCTTCGTACCTTTATAGAAACTGAGGCAGGCAGTGCTGCTCTTATTGCAGAGGCACTGAAAAGCGGAGACATAACCCTGGCCAGACGCCAGGCACATACCATGAAGGGGGTGGCAGGCAATATCGGCGCAACCCGTTTGGGAGAGCTTGCACTGGCATTGGAACATGCCATCATGCAGGGGGCATCACCTGAAACGCTTCAAGCGGCCCTTGAGTTGTTTAGCGTTGAGCTGGATCGGCTGGTCAGGGAACTAAAGCAACAGCTCGGTTGAAAGCAGGGGCGGTATAAACCCAGAAAAGCAGTTTCATGCGGAGGCACGGAGACGCGAAGAGTATGATCCTGAAAACGGCAGTTCATTAACACAGGGACACAGAGAACACGGCGAAATCAATAGCTTAAAAGTAAAGCAATGCGTACCTTGTGGGTGAATCAAAAAAACGGTTTCAAGCTTTCAACGCATCGATTTTACTCTGTGACCTCTGTGCCTCTGTGTTTCAAATGCTTTTTGTAGGATGATTTTCTCCGCGAGCTTCGCGGCTCCGCGTGAGTTACTGCTGTTTTAAGAATAAACGCTCTGTTCTTTATGTATGCGGAAATCAGGAGCTGATTTTGCAGGAGGTTTTTCAGTGGGGTTCAGTGAATATCTGTTTATCGCGTTGTTTTTTGGTCTGCCGGGCCTGGCCGGGGCCTGGCTGGCCCGCAGCAGGGGCAGGAATCCGCTCTTGTGGGGGCTGCTGTCGGCACCGTTTCCGTTTTTTGTCTTTATACTCTGGCTTCAGAAGCCTGATCACGAGATCACGGGGCATTTCAGACAATGCCGTCAGTGCGGCGGTATCTATCCGTGGAAGCTGACACACTGCCGCTACTGCGGGCAGCAGCACGCTGAGGCATAGCCCACAGAGTGCTGCCGTGCCTGATCAGGCTGCTTCGGTACGGCTTTCCTCTACCCGGTTGCGACCGTTCTGCTTGGCCCGGTACAGCAGAGCATCGGCGGTTACCAGCATGGCCTCAAGATCGGCGGGCGGGCCGCAGAGGTGCCCCAGTGAAACCGTGATGGTGAAGCTGTCATCCTGCCAGGTGACCGGGCTTGCCTCAACGCGCCGCCGGAGATTCTCGATCCGCAGTGAGGCATCACCGGCATCGTCAATCAGGATGATGCAGAACTCCTCCCCCCCAAAACGGGCCACCAGGGTGCGGGGTGCTTCAAACTCCCGCAGGATCAGCGCAATATGGCGCAGGGCCGCATCGCCGCCATCATGGCCGTAGGTATCGTTCACCTTTTTGAAGTGATCAATATCCAGCATGGTAATGCTGACCGGCTTTCTTTCCCGTTTGGCTGCTGCCAGCAGTTTGGGGGCAGTATCAAAGAAGTGGCGGCGGTTGCCCAGCCCGGTCAGGTAATCCCGTCGGCTCAAGAAGTGGATCTCTTCGATATACTCCATCACCTCCAGGTTCTGCTCGATCCTGCAGAAAAACTCCTCGTTGACAAACGGTTTCACCAGAAAATCATTGGCCCCTTTTTTCAGAAACTGGGCTGACATGGCACCGGAACCCTGGGCAGAAATGCCGATGATGGCCAGTTTTTCGCGGCTGTAGCGGGATCTGATCCGTCGGGTCAGCTCAAAGCCATCCATACCGGGCATGTGGTAATCAGTGATCACCAGCTTGATATCCGGGTGTTTATCCAATAGCTCAAGGGCACGCGTGCCGTCTTCTGCCTCAAAGGCCTTGAAATTACGCAAACGTAACAGGTTCATGATAAACAGGCGGACGCTGGAAGAGTCATCCACCACCAGCACCTTGGTGCTGCGATTTTTTTGCAGACGCATGATCAGCTGCAGCAGGTAGGTCAGGTCTTCGGCGTTTTCCTTGGTAACGTAATCCACCACATTGCAGGCCAGCACCGATTCCCGCACTTCGTCGCTGTAGGTGCCGGTAAAGACGATGGCCGGAATGCCGTAGGCCAGCACCGGGGCAATGACCTCGCCATCCGGTGCATCGGGCAGGTTCAGGTCTAAAAGCGCCACAGAGATACAATCAAAATGCTCATCGAGCTGTCTTTTGGTCTCGGCCAGACTGGCGGCAACCAGGGTCTTCAGGCCAAGATCCTTGCCAATGCGGCGCTGCAGCAGGTTTGAAAAAGTGGTGCTGTCCTCGACAATCAAAACCGTGTCACGTTCAAAGGTGTTGGTCATGGGTGCCTCCATCAGATGCGGTCCTTAAATCGTTCGTTTATTTCACATATTTTCGGCAAGATAGCCATAAAGGCTTCAATCAGTGCTGGATCAAAATGGCTGCCGGCGTTTTCCTGCAGGTTGGCCACCGCCTCTTCCACCGGCCAGGCTTTTTTGTAGGGGCGCTCAGAGGTCAGGGCATCAAACACGTCAGCAATGGCGCAGATACGGCCTTCAAGGGGGATGGCGGCACCTTTGATCTTGTTGGGGTAGCCGCTGCCGTCCCACTTTTCATGGTGGGTCAGGGCAATGGTACGGGCCACCTCCAACAGCTCGGTTTCAGCGCCGTCCAGGATGTCAGCGCCGATCAGGACATGGGTCTCCATGATGGTGCGCTCTTCCGGTGTCAGCCGTCCCGGCTTCAGCAGGATGGTGTCCGAGATGCCGATCTTGCCGATATCGTGCATCGGGCTGGCATGCAGGATGATCTCGCACTGTTCCCGTGAATAGCCGATCTGACCGGCCAGCAGGGCGCAGCTGTGGCTCATCCGCAGGACATGCTTGCCGGTTTCGTTGTCACGGTATTCAGCTGCCCGGCCCAGACGCCGTACCACCTCCAGGCGTGAGGTGACCACCTCATGGGTCCGCTGTCGTACCAGCTCTTCCAGCACCTCTTTCTGGTGATGGGTCATCCGCAGTGAAAGCTGGGCATCCAGCATGTTTCTGACCCGTGCCAGCAGCTCAAAACGATCAAACGGCTTGCTGATGAAGTCCCGCGCCCCGGACTGCAAGGCCTTCATCAGAAAATCACGTCCCGATTGGGCGGTCAGCACCACAATCGGCGGCATCAGCGGGTCCTGCAGCCCAAACAGCTGTTCCATGACCTCGTAGCCGTTCAGGTACGGCATGTTGATATCCAGCAGGATCAGGTCGGTCGGTTCCTGCTTGTAGGTCAATACCACCAGACGGGGGTCCTGAACCGACACCAGATTGGTATAGCCCTCATGGCGCAGAATCCGCTCCAGCAGCTTCAGGTTGGCCGGCTCATCGTCAATCAGCAGGATACGGGCCTGCTGGTGCAGATTGGATGTCAAACTACCGGTGGTGGTCACGCTGTATTCTCCTTCAGGGGGGTGATGCACTGATCGATCTGTTCAAGCAGTTGGGCGACATCCAC
>CAZYMK010000343.1:0-3544 GCA_964648885.1 uncultured Geobacter sp.
TCAAAGGTCAGGTGGAGCGGATTGAAGACAAGTCGTTGGGCAAGTGGCTGCAGATTGGTGGCAGCTATCAGTTCCGCCTTGACAGCCTGCATGGCAAGACCGTGCCGTATACCAGTGCAATTGGTACCATGAACAAGCTGGTTGGTGGCATGGTAAACGGCGTGAACATTGTCCCTAACTCTTCTTTTCCCCTCAACACGATAAATACCGCTGTTGCAGGCACATCTATCGGTGGCGCCTATACACTACCTACTGGCCTTGTCAACAACAGGCTGTATAACCCCACTGGTCAGGAATTTATTTTTCAAGGGAAATCTGGCAGCCTGTTTTCCTCTCAGCAGTTTGGAACTATTTTGAACAATTACATGCCTTCTGCAATGTACAGCATGTTTTTCGGTCAGCAGGGTGCTTGGGTGTCAAATTTCAATGCATACGCTCCGTACGCGCAGAATGCCCTTCCAACCGACATGAATATGGACTTTTCTACAGCGCTTTCTTTGCAGAATGCAGGTTTTAGCGCTGATCAGAGCTTAAAATTCGAAAGTTTAGCCGGTAAATTCGCTGCATTACAAGCATTGCAAGCTGGACAGATCACTACTGATGCCCAAGCGCAGGCAATGTTTGGTAAAACAATGGCACAGATTCAGGCTGATGGAGCAACCTTTGCTGCAGCTTCTGCAGCCATGACTCCTCAACAGTACAAAATTCTCGAAACCCTGAAGTCAAGAGTTCTACCCACAATGATGGGTATGATGACCCCCAACCAACAAGCCATGATGCAGCAGATGATGTCTAACCCTGCTATGGCAAGCATGGCATTCAACACTCTGATGCAAAATTTCCTGGGTGCTAGCAGCGGTAATCTTGACTCTTATGGTGCCTTCAAGCCCAAAAACGAAACCCTCTACACCAACAAGTTCAGCCTTGATCTGAAGGCCAAAGCCACCCAGGATGTGACCGTGAACGTCAAACTGGGTATGTACAAGGTGTTCGGTTCACAGGACAACACACAGACTGCCAACGGTATGTTTGCGGATCGGGTTGGTGTATTTGATGGCGTGCTGGGCCATGTGCCCTCCAGCAGCTACCTGAATGTTGACCGTGCCTATGCTACCTGGAGCAACATCATGGACCAGCCGGTCTGGTTCTCGGTTGGCCGCCGTCCTGCCACTGATGGTGCCCCCACCAACCTGAAGTCCAACACTGCCCGTCCCGGCAACGGTGGCACCCCGGCCCTGCTGGTTAACTATGCCTTTGACGGCATGACCTTGGGCTATGCCCCGGATATCGAGATGCTGCCCGGTGCCTATGCCAAGGTCTGCTATGGCCGTGGCTTTGATTCCGGCTACCGCGCAACCCCCACCAACAGTCTGAAAGACACTGATATGCTGGGCGTGGCCATAATCCCTATTGATACTGATCCGTTGCGGGTTTGGATGCAGTGGAACCGTGGTTTTGATATCTTTGATTTCCCGACCATGCAGAATACTCTTTTCGGCAATACCGGCCCTTCAACCAGTCTTGGTTCTATTGACTGGTACGGCCTGGGTGCCATGTCAACCCTCAAGAAGGTTGGCCCTGGCGATCTGAACTTCTTTGTTGACGGCGGCGTCAGCATCACCCATCCAAACAAAAATGTATCCGATAACGCAGGCTTCCAGGGGCTGATGTCTGGTCAGTTTTTTGCTCAGGATACAAATCCCCAGTCAAAGACCGGTTACGCTGTGTTTGCCGGCCTGCGCTATGATCTGCCCAGCCTGACCAAGATCGGTTTTGAGTACAACTGGGGTTCCAAGAACTGGATCACCTTTGCCCCGGCTGCTGATGATATGTGGACCAGCAAGGTGGGTACCCGCGGTCAGGTCTTCGAGCCGTACGTTATTCAGGAACTCAATCTGAAGCCGATCTCTTCATATTTTGCCAAGACCTTCTTCAAGCTGGGCTACCAGTATTATGACTTCCAGTACACCGGCAGCAACAACTGGGTTGGTGAGCCGGTCAAGATCACAGACATCAAGCCAACCGACCTGATGCTGATGGCGCCGGTAAAGGAAGCCCATAACATCTACGGCACCTTTGAGGTTCATTTCTAACAGCAGTTTCGCAGTATTCTTCATCTGGTATGGGTGGGCCTTTGGCCCACCCTTTTTTATTGTGCACACTGTTTACAGATGTAGTATAGATGCCCTTGAACAGCATCAGCATTATCCTTAAAACAGCAGTTACTCACGCGGAGCCGCGAAGCTCGCGGAGAAAATCAAGCAGTTACCTGAAATAAGCGATCAACCCTCCAGGTGAAACAATGGCATGCTATAACTACATGATAGTACTCTTCGCGTCTCCGTGCCTCCGCGTGAAACTGCTTTTTCTAGGATTATCCAGGCAAACGTGCCTTTTTTCAGCTGAGATGCCATGAAATAACGCTTTGAAAGAGACTGACTCGCCATGACCCTCGACTGGACCACCATAGATACCGTACTGCTGGATATGGATGGCACCCTACTGGATCGGCATTTTGATGACCACTTCTGGCTTGAGCACGTGCCCAAGCGGTGGGCAGCTGTCCACAAGGTGAGTGTCAAGACAGCCCAGGAACAGCTGCATGCCCTGTTTCGTTCGCAGGAACGGACCCTTAACTGGACTGACCTGGATTACTGGTCCAACCGGCTGGGTATGGATATCCCCCAGCTGAAACTGGAGGTGGAACACCTGATTGCCGTGCACCCCGGTGTGATGGAGTTTCTGGCCTATTGCCGTCAACATGGCAAACAGCTTTGGCTGGTGACCAATGCCCACAGCAAGACTCTGAATATCAAGATGAAAAAGACCAGGATCGGCCACTGGTTTGATGGCGTTATCTCTGCCCATCAGGTGGGGCTGCCCAAGGAAGATGACCGCTTCTGGGGGGAGCTGCAGCGCTTTGTCAGCTATGATCCGCAGCGGACCATGCTGGGGGAGGACAGTGAGACCAACCTGCAGACCGCAGCCCGTTACGGTATCCGTTATCTGTTTTATATCAGTCACTACAGCTCGCGCTGCACACCGGTGGTTTCACCTGAATTTGCCACGATCGATTACTTTACCCGCCTGATCCCTGCCAACGGCAGCAGTGAAGTCAGGCTTCCCTGTGGAGGTTGTTGAGCCATGTCAGCTACGTTTTGTGATGTCATTATTATCGGTGGCGGTCCGGCCGGTCTTGCCACTGCCTATCTCTGCCATAAACATGGCCTTTCCTATCTGGTGCTGGAATCAGGCAAGGCGGCCTTTCAGGGCATTGCCAATACCTACCCCCAGGGCAAGCTGGTCTATGCCTCAAAGCCCAAGGATGCGCCTGAGCCGTTTCTGGTGGAGGAGCTGCGGCCACCGGACAAGCCGGTAACGGTGGAAAGCTACCTGCAGTATGTGCAGCACTTTGTGCAGCATGAAAATCTGAACATCCGCACCGAGGTGGCCTTTGAGACAATCCAGGACGAGCGGGATGGTCTGACCGTGCTGACTGACAAGGGGCGTTTTAAGGGGCGTAAGGTGGTGCTGGCCTTTGGCA
>CAZYMK010000344.1:0-3534 GCA_964648885.1 uncultured Geobacter sp.
GCCAACCACTGCACACAGCTGCCAACTTTGGTGGCAATTATCCCTCTGCGGGAGATCTGGACAAAGCCCGAGAACACACCGAACTGATACGCCGCACGAGCATCAACGTGCAGCAATGTTCTTTTTCAGGGCAACGGCCAGCGAATCAATGGATGTAGTAGGCATCGGAAAAAGCAACCCGCTGCTTGCGCTCTTCGTTTATCGCCAACGGTGTGGCAACCAGGTCGAGCTTGCGTCCGGCCAGGGCCGCAATCTGGCTGCCGAACTCCATATCCAGGTACTGGATCTTACGGTTGCTGAAGGCACCGAAACGCTCCATCAGCTCAATGTTAAAGCCGACCAGCCGGTTATTGGCGGTGTCGGCATTTCGTTGACATAGACCATACATTGTAAGCCAGATCAGCCAGTTATACCAAAACCGCATAAAATGGCGTAACTATACGTAATTACTAATGGTAACACCATTTATACCAACTATATACGGACACCACCCATTTTTTCAAGGGTACAGATTCAGTTTATTGAATACTATTCCGCAGGCATCACTTTTGGAGACCCCCGGCCTCAGTTCTATCTTAAAAAATGTCTGCTTGTCGCGAAAATGATGGTATCCGCCTATATACATACAGTTGTATGTATCTTCAAAAACACCACCAAGCTCACCGGATCCGTAGGAACAAGCATAAGGGGCTGTTCTGTGGTCGGGAGACTTGGTCAGGTTATAGGTAAGGAAGAACTTTTTCCAGCGCCCCCACTGCCAGGGAAGATACCAGGGGGTCTGTGACTCGATATTAACCGTGCAGGAAAATGTGCCGTTGTTCCAGTCTGCTGCCTCTGCAGGTGCAGAAACGAAAAAGCAGAGGACAAACATTGCGGTGATGGATATTTTTTTCATGGCAGACTCCTTGCGTTGCCCTTGCTAAAGCACCATATCCAGAATCTCTACGGATTGTGCCATCTGTCGTATTTTAATGGGAGTCGTAAAAGCCTTTCAAACGCCACCAGCACGATTTACTTGCCGGTTCCAGTGCGTGGCAGCGTGTTGCAAAGCAGATCCTAATTGGCAGCTACGAAGCTGGTGCAGCCATCCTGACATGCATTAAGAGCAATCCCGGAATACTTGGATGCGCAATACGCCATACACTGCGGATGCCATTTGGAGCTTGTCTTTGTGGTGCACAGATTGGTGGCAATATACGCCTGATCGGTGTTAAGCATCTTGTATTTTACCAGTTCTTTTATAAAGGAAACACAACCTTCAGCAGCCAATACCTGCCGATTACTGCCAAATATGCCCGTCCCCAGTAACAACATGACAACCAGTGTTTTTTTTCATGATCCGATCTCCTTTGTGGTTAGGTTGTGTCCATATATACTTACTCTAAGCAACAGACATACCAGACAGCAACATGCTGAATACACTACTATTTTTCCTACAGGTGGTGCCAACTCCAGTCAGATGTCGCCAATTATGTTGGTGGTTTAACGGCTAACCCTGATCCACCCGCCATGCCCGTACTGCGGGGTGCTGACGGACATGGCCTTGACGATCATGTCAGCGGGAGACCAGTATGGTTCGTAGTATTCCCGATCCACGTCCAGAACCAGCGCCCGGTTTGATCCTGCATCAAAAGCGCCAATGGGGGAGATGTGCGGGTACGGGCCACCTCCGGCGCCGGTCAGGGTGTCCTGGGTGAAGTGAATCAGGATCATGTCATCGGCGGAAGATTCGTTGGACTCCAGAGTCCTGCGCCACTTTTCCCGTGTGGCCGGATCATCCGCTGTCACCCGCACCGTTTCAATCCGGGGGGCGGGTATCCCCTGCTGATGAAGCGCATCTGTCAGCACCTCAGCCAACTGGTCAAGGGTTAACCCCACCTGGCCGTTGACGCCACCCTTTTGCATCCGCTGCGCCCATTGAGCTGCCTTTACCTTATCCAGCAGCATGGCGGAAGTGACGTTACGGTCGCTGTCGGCAAGGTTGCGGCTGGCACGGGTAAGTGCGTTTACCACTGCTGCGATGCTTGCCACAGAACAGTCATACTCATTGCGCTGAGGCACATAAAAGGAGGAGAGTGCCCAGAAGTCCGGGGCCGGATGGGCGGGATTCCGGAAATAGGCATGGTCCCGTGAGAGCGGCACGGTTGTGGGAAGATATTTGGGGTTGGAAGCAGCTGCAGCACTGATTGCGGAGATTAAAAAGGCAATCAGCACTGCAGATCCAATGGGCCGCAGCAGGGTAAACATTGCTATTTGGGATCCATGAAGCGACTTGTTCGCTGCTTGCAGGAAGCCTCTTCACCGCGGCAGAGCAGGATTTTTTTGCTGTCATTACCTGCTGCCTTCAGACAGGGGGCAAGATCGGCCTCGCACTTCTCACGGGCCGCTCTCCACAACTCAGTCCGTAATGTGTTGCGATTGACATCCGGGCATCTGGCATTGCAGTCGCCAGGGGGCTGAACCCAGGCAGCGGTGAAGCAGGCATCGAACACCTTGCCGCCGGTCTCGTTCATCACGCATCTGGTTACGCAACTCTTGCACTCCTCAGTGGCAGGCTTGTACTCTTTTGCCCAAAGTGGGGCTACGGCAACTGCCGCCAGTAGCGTGGCTGCTGCAAGAATTCTGTTTAGTGAATACCGTTTGTTCATAATGTCCTCTTTAAAATTTCGAGATTTCGCAGCTTCAGCTTTTGTTACCAGGTGTGAAGTAGATGAAACCATACTCTTTTGGGATCATGCAACAGACCACCATCCCTATTACCGCCGTGCTTCTTGATTTCATGTGCTTGCTTCACGTGTTTTAGTTTGTCTTCAACAATTCCCCTTCTGTCAGCAGGATGCCTGCCTGCGGTCGTTTTTTCGCTCCAGCCATTCCAGCAGGTGTCCGCCGGTTTTCCGGTCTGCGGAGAGAAAATGCAGGTGCATCCCCGGCACGCTCAGCGAGCCCATAAAGGCAGGGGTGTAAAAGCCTACCAGGGTGCCTTCAGTGTCCATATACTCAAAGACCGGCTGATACCTGGCCACCTCAGCCAGTGGCCGGTAACTTTCCTGGCGCGGAACAGAGCGGACCTTGACCTACTTGATGGTAACGGTCACAGTGGTTGCCACGTCACTATTGTTGGAGGTCTGTTGCACCTGCAGGGTGTTGCCGGACTGGCTCAAAAGTTTCCAGATTGCCACTACTTCAACGGTCTTGCCGGTATGACTGTCGGTAAACTCCCGCCTCAATCTTCCGTCAGGCTCGATCTGCCAGGTTTTGCAGGTGACAAAGGCAGGATAGCCGGTACAGGTCATGGAACCGTTGCTGTGAAAGGTCATGGAACCATTAGGATAACCGGAACTGACCATTGTTTTGTTGACAACAATCCTCCCCGTAAATTTCGGGGCAGCCTCAGGCAGTGTTACCGAGAAGGCCGGTGTGGCTGCGAAGAAAGTCATACAGAAGAGGGCGATCATACTGATGCGTGCTGTTGTGTTCATACGTTGTTGCCTTTCCGATGTGCATTTAGAGATGGTAAATCTGATCTGTCATGGC
>CAZYMK010000345.1:0-3518 GCA_964648885.1 uncultured Geobacter sp.
ACCGGCCATGTATTGTCTGTTAATGGCGGCATGTATATGTAGTGTTGTTTTAACGGGTTATCCATACTCGTTATCTTCTGAAAAATTGCTTTGACATTTGTCGTTTCTGTTTGCTAAGTAACACGAACGTTTTGCCGACCAAAACCAAGTCACGGTTTATATCACACGGAGGTGTACGATGTCTGATGTTGCGAAAAGAGTAAAAGAGATTATTGCTGAGCAGCTTGGCGTTGATGAGGCGCAGGTGGTTTCCGAGGCATCTTTTATGGATGACCTGGGTGCTGATTCCCTCGATACCGTTGAGCTGGTCATGGCCCTGGAAGAGGAGTTCGACATCGAGATCCCGGATGAGGATGCCGAGAAGATCCAGACCGTGCAGGATGCTGTTGATTACATCACCGAGCATACCTAGGATCTGTTGGCAACCTGAAGGAACGAAAAGGGGGGACTGGTCCCCTCTTTTCCTTTTTAATCAGACCAGTCAGTAATGGAGCCAAGTACATGAGACGAGTCGTCGTTACCGGTGTGGGTGCTGTTTCTCCTCTGGGGACCGGCAATCAAAAAAATTGGGATGCTCTGGTGAGCGGTCAGTCCGGTATCGGGCTGATTACCCGTTTTGATGCTGGCAACTTGCCGGTCAGGATTGCCGGTGAGGTCAAGGATTTTGAGCCGGAGCAGTTCATTGATAAGAAAGAGGTCAAGAAGATGGACCTCTTTATCCAGTACGCCATGGGAGCTGCCCACTTTGCCATGGAAGATTCCGGTCTGCAGATCACAGAGCAGAATGCCGAGCGGGTAGGGGTGCTGGTCGGTGCCGGACTGGGAGGCCTGCCCACGATTGAAAAATATCATACGGCCCTGCTGGAAGGTGGCTACAAAAAAATATCCCCCTTCTTTATCCCGATGCTGATCATCAACCTGGCTCCGGGACATATTTCCATCAAATACGGCGCCAAGGGGCCTAACCTCTCCTCGGTCTCAGCCTGTGCCACCGGTACCCACTCCATTGGCGATGCCTACCATATGATCGCCCGTGGCGATGCCGATGCCATGATTGCCGGCGGCACCGAGGCAACGGTGACACCGTTGGGAATTGGCGGTTTTGCGGTCATGAAGGCCTTGTCCGATCGTAATGATGAGCCGCAGCGCGCATCCCGTCCCTTTGACAAAGGCCGTGATGGCTTTGTCATGGGTGAAGGGGCCGGCATTGTCGTGCTTGAAGAGTATGAAGGTGCCAAACAGCGTGGTGCCAAAATTTATGCCGAGGTAGTGGGGTATGGTCTGACCGGTGATGCCTACCATATGACCGCACCTTCTGAAGGCGGTGAAGGTGCTGCCCGCTGCATGAAAATGGCGCTGAATGGTGCCAGGGTCAATCCTGAGCAGGTCGGATACATCAATGCCCATGGTACCTCGACTCCGTTCAACGACCTGAACGAGACCCTGGCGATCAAGTCGGTCTTTGGTGATCATGCCTACAAGCTGATGGTCTCCTCCACCAAGTCCATGACCGGTCACCTGCTGGGTGCTGCCGGTGGTCTTGAGGCAGTGATCAGCTGCATGGTACTGGATAAAGGGGTGGTACCTCCCACGATCAACTATGAAGAGCCGGATCCGAACTGCGACCTGGACTATGTGCCCAATACGGCCCGTGACGCCTGTGTCGATTATGTCATGAGCAACTCACTGGGCTTTGGCGGCACTAATGCCACCCTGCTGTTCAAGAGGGTCTGACAATGAAGATTGCCATCGGTTCTGATCATGGCGGGTATGAGCTCAAGCAGGCCCTGATCCCTTTTTTGCAGGGCAGGGATATTGAAGTGGCTGATGCCGGTACCCATTCGTCTGATTCGGTGGATTACCCGACCTTTGGCGAAGCGGTCGGCCTGCTGGTGGCCCATGGTGAGGTTGATGCCGGTATTGTGATCTGCGGCACCGGGATCGGTATCTCCATAGCCGCCAACAAGGTGCCCGATATTCGGGCCGCCCTGGTGACCACGCCCCAAATGGCTGAACTGGCCAAGCAGCACAATAATGCCAATATCCTGGCCCTGGGCGGCAGAATCCTTTCCGTTGAAACTGCTGAGGCATGTGTGGCCGCCTGGCTGGATGCCGAGTATGAGGGGGGACGTCATCAGCGGCGTCTGGATCTGATCTCGGCCATCGAGTCAAAAGCACGTTATTAAGGCCGGTTATCTCTTGGAGTTCAAGCGGGACTTGTATAAGTCCCGTTTCGTTTTTTCAGCAAGCTGTATACACGACAACAAGGAGCATGAGCGATGTCAATTCTCTCCCAGTTTGACCCTCAAGTAGCAGATGCAATTAGACATGAGACCGAGCGGCAGGAGTACAACCTTGAGCTGATTGCATCGGAAAACTTTGTCTCTGAGGCGGTTCTGGAGGCCCAGGGCAGTATCATGACCAACAAGTACGCTGAAGGGTATCCCGGTAAGCGCTACTACGGCGGTTGTCACCACGTGGATGTGGTGGAGCAGCTGGCCATAGACCGTGCCAAGCAGCTTTTTGGTGCTGACCATGCCAACGTGCAGCCCCATGCCGGTTCCCAGGCCAACATGGCGGTCTACAACGCGGTCTGTCAGCCGGGTGATACTATTCTGGGGATGAACCTCTCCCATGGCGGTCACTTGACCCATGGCAGCCCGGTCAATTTTTCCGGTCGCTTTTATCAGGTGGTACCCTATGGCGTTTCTCCGGATACCGAGACCATTGATTATAACGAGGTAGAGCGTCTGGCTGTTGAGCACAAGCCCAAGCTGATTGTGGTGGGAGCCAGTGCCTATCCGCGTGTCATTGACTTTCCGGCCTTCCGGGCCATTGCCGACAAGGTGGGGGCCAAGATTATGGTGGATATGGCCCACATTGCCGGTCTGATTGCTGCCGGCGTACACCCCAATCCGGTTCCCTATGCAGAATTTGTCACCACCACCACCCACAAGACCCTGCGCGGTCCCCGTGGCGGTATGATCCTCTGCCGTGAAGAATTTGCCAAGACGGTCAACTCCCAGATCTTCCCCGGCATCCAGGGTGGTCCACTGATGCATGTGATCGCTGCCAAGGCAGTTGCCTTCAAGGAGGCGCTGCAACCTGAGTTCAAGCTCTACCAGCAGCAGATCGTCAAAAACGCTGCCAAACTGGCCGAGTGTCTGATCGCCAAAGGGTTTAAGCTGACCTCTGGTGGTACTGACAACCATCTGATGCTGATCAACTTCTCCGGGACCGAGATCACCGGCAAGGCCGCAGAAGAGGCGTTGGACAAGGCCGGTATCACGGTCAACAAGAACACCGTGCCGTTTGAGACCCGTTCGCCCTTTGTGACCTCCGGGATCAGGATCGGTACCCCGGCCTGCACCTCCCACGGCCTGAAAGAGACCGAAATGGAGCAGGTTGCCGGTTTCATTGCCGATGCCGTGGCCAATATCAGCAACGACGAGGCCCTGGCCGGTATTCAGAAACGGGTCAACGACCTGATGAAGCAGTTTCCGCTCTACCTGAACCGT
>CAZYMK010000346.1:0-3507 GCA_964648885.1 uncultured Geobacter sp.
TGAAACACCGTCATCAGGCTTGAATGCGGCTGTTCCTTCAATGCCCAAACTGCCCTTAACCGGAGCAGTCAGCAGTTCCTGCAGATAGGGCCAACCACGCTGCAGTTTCAGGCCAGTCAGGCTGAACTGTGCTTCGGCAGAGAGCGGGGCAAGCACGGCAGCTCCTTCAGCAGTAAACTGTTCGCCCAGGTCCCCTGTCATTGAAAACTCGTACCGGCAGGCCGCATCCCTGGCGTTTGAAAGGTTGGCCAGCTTCAGGGTAATGTCCTGCAGCGCAGCCTTGAACCCGCCTTTGGGCTGCTGGTCAACAAACTGCAGGCTACCGTTGGTAACGGCCAGAGTATCCACGGTCAGTTTAAGTGGCGGTTCATCCTTTGCCACTTTTTTGGCTGGCACAGGTTTCTTTGCAGCAGTCTGTGCCGGTGGTGCCAGACGCTGGAAGTTCAGCCTGCCGTTACTGTCCCGCTGGGCAAACAGCTTCAGGCCGTCCAGGGATATCTGCTGCAGCGCTACCTTGCGGCTGAACAGCTCTATTTCACGGGCCTGCAGTTCCAGGCTGTTAAACGCAGCCAGCGGCGCACTGTTTTTTTCCGATACTGCGATCCGGTCAAGCCGGGTAAGACCCTTAATCAGTAGTTCTGGCTGTTTGTTCTGATGAATTTTATACGCCAGTTGCAGGTCAAGGGTCAGGGTGCCGCTGGTCAGTTTGATTGGCAGCTGTGCCGGCAGGTAGGGCATGAAATGGGGCAGGTCAAACGCATGCAGCTTCAGGTGCAGATCGGTCTCCATGGTCTGGTGCAGTGGTTTGGTCTTGCCGTTAAAGGCCAGCTTGGCACCGTTTACCACGGCGGAAAACCTGGGATCAGTATATTTTTCAGCCAGGTGCGGGATGTTGCTGATAAACGGGATGGCCAGCTCCAGCTCATGTACGGTGTGCTTTTTGCCGCCTTTGATGGCCTGATCATCAAAAAAAATGCTGCTGTTCTGCAACAGGATGTTGTTAAGAGAAAAGCGGAGCGGTTTGCCTGGTTCCTTTTTGGGCTGGTCAGCCAATCGATCAAGGATATCAGAAAAATTGTAGCGGTTCTCTGCGGTGCGCACCAATTGCAGCTGCAACTGATCAAGGCTCAATTCATCCGAGACCGGCGCAATTTTGAAGATACTACTGCCGGCCAGAGACACCCGCAGCTGTCTGAACTTCACAAAGGGAGACGTCCGGTCCGGTTCAAACAGGGTAAAACCCTGCACGGTCAGGGTCATACCAAAGGGGTTAAAGCTGACCTTTTCTATGGTTGCCACACGTCCGGTGGCCTTGAAGATCGACTTTTGCGCCTGGCTCTTGATGATCGCCGGCAGTGCCAGCACCGAAAACAGCAGCAGCGTTACTACTGTGCCGCATCCCCAGAGTAACAGAGGTTTACGATGGTCCCGTATCCATGTCATCAGTTTGTGCAGTAGTGCCATGGTGGTCCTCCCTTGTGCTGATTTGAAGCAACTATACACCAGTTTCTGAATCATGCCAGTGTCAGGCTGCTTGAAAATCTGTAAATGCCGGGTATACTGGCCCAAAATTCACACATACAAAGGAGTCCACAATGATCAGTAAAGAGATGGCTGCCAGCCTGAACACCCACATGAATTTTGAACTTTTTTCCGCCAACATCTACCTTTCCATGTCATCAGCTGCCAATGAAATGGGGCTGAAAGGCTCAGCCAACTGGTTTATGGTGCAGTATCAGGAAGAGATGACCCACTTTATGAAATTCTTCAACTATCTGGTGGATCAGGGGATCAACATCACCCTGACGGCCAGCAAGGCAGTGCCGAACAAATACACCTCACTACTGGATATGTTTGAAAAGACCCTGGCCCATGAACAGATCGTTACCCGCCGGATCAACGAACTGACCGAACAGGCGGTAAAGGAGAAGGATCATGCTACCCAGATCTTTCTGCAGTGGTTTGTGACCGAGCAGATTGAGGAAGAGAACAATGACCGTGATATTATTGCCAAGCTGAAGCTGGTGGGAGAGAACGGTCACGGCGTGCTGATGATTGATAACGAGCTGGCCCAGCGTATCTTTGTACCACCGGCAGGTGGTGCGGCACCGTTCCCGGTGGCATAAGTTTTGGCGTAAGTTTTGGTTGCAGTGGTGAAAAATATTCACTAACATGGAGTTTGCATGACTGTTGTGCGCCGCACAGGTAACTGGAAGCTGGAACTGCTGGGCAATGAGCACGGCATACCGCATGTGCACCTGCGCTGGCCCGATGGACGTGCTTCACTAGCCATAGAAACGGGAGAAGTGCTGGCAGGTAGACCGCCAAGAGCCAGCTTGCTGGAATCGGTCAGTTGGATAGAAGATCATCGTGCTGAACTGCTGACGGAATGGTATCGCCTGAATCCCGGGAAAGGTAGGTAGCGCATGCCACCCTTGAAGATTACTTATGTTGAGCCGATTGAAAGAACCGGTTTGTGTTTCAAGTTGTCTAACAACAAACTGTTGACGGTAAACCTTGAAACGTTACTGACGGCACCAGGTTATGAAGTTTTACATGATGCCGGTCTGTTCAAAACAGTTCAGGTTGAAGAATGGGGGCACGGTGTTGAGTGGCCTGCGCTTGACATTGGCATTTCTGTTGAAACACTTGTCCGTCTTGAGAGGGAACAGGCCGGACGAGCCGTTCCGGTACAGACTTTTAACGACTGGATGCAGCGTAATCATCTTTCATTGGCTGCAGCTGCAGATGCATTGGGTATTACCCGGAGAACAGTAATCTATTATCATTGTGGCCATAAACCGATTCCTCTGTACATTGGGCTGGCCTGTGAAGGGTGGGAGGCCAGAAAACGTGCAGGCAGGAGCAGCACGTTGCGCAGGGGGCGATCATTACCAAACAGTCTACAATGTACTGTTGCGTAAGTTTTCAAGGGGTTCAGCATGAAGATACGTTTGTGTCACCATAACCAGGGCGCTGATCAGTTGCTGCAGCGCCTGTTGGACCAGTATCCCGGCCTTGATGCCAAACTTAAAAAATGCGTTAAACAGTGCAAGACTTGTAAAAAACAGCCGCTGGCGGTGTGTGATCACGTCTTGCTGACGGCTGACAGCATGGATGATTTGTATGCTAACATGCATAAATTGCTAGAAAAAACCGGTTAGCTTGCATATATATTGAAATTAAAATAGTCAAATAGTCGGTATCAATGAAGAATGTAGGTTGCAAACAGGTTACAGCAGGTGTATATGGATCGACGTTTATATCTTTTGCTGCATGTTTGTGGACAGATTTGAGCGGGAATACCCACACAAAAAGGAGAGAATGCATGAAGAAGGCAAACAAGTTGATGCTGGCCGCAGTCCTCGCAGTCGCCCTGCCAACCGGTGCCCTGGCAGCAGAAGCTGACCTGCAGGCACGCCTTGACAAGCTGACCCAGCAGATGGAGGACCTCAAAGGTCAGGTGGAGCGGATTGAAGACAAGTCGTTGGGCAAGTGGCTGCAGAT
>CAZYMK010000347.1:0-3498 GCA_964648885.1 uncultured Geobacter sp.
ACTCGACAAACAGGCCTGTTTTGCATACTATGCCGAAGATTCTGTATACACTACCGGACACTGTTCCGAACCTCATGACGAAAGGAGTATCACCTATGTCGACCAAGCCGTTCGTGTACCAGGAGCCGTTCCCCCTTGCCAAGGATGAGACCAGCTACTACAAGATCGAAGGTTCGGAGAAGTACGTTTCCGTTGCTGAATTTGACGGCAAGCCGGTGGTCAAGGTTGATCCCGAGGCACTGACTGTACTGGCCAACCAGGCCATGAAGGACCTTTCCTTCCTGCTGCGTCCCAGCCACAACGAGCAGGTGGCCAAGATTCTGGCTGATCCCGAGGCATCCCAGAATGATAAAGGGGTGGCGCTGGCCTTCCTGCGCAACGCCATGGTCTCTGCCAAGTTTGAGCTGCCGCTCTGCCAGGACACCGGCACTGCCACGGTCGTGGCCAAGAAGGGCCAGCAGGTCTGGACCGGTGGCAATGACGAGGAGTATCTTTCCAAGGGTGTTTACAAGACCTATACCGAAGAAAACCTGCGTTACTCCCAGACCGTGGCCCTGGATATGTACGAAGAGATCAACACCGGCACCAACCTGCCGGCCCAGATCGATATCCTGGCCACCAGCGGTGACTACTACAAGTTCCTGTTCATGGCCAAGGGTGGCGGTTCTGCCAACAAGACCATGCTGTATCAGGAGACCAAGGCACTGCTGACCCCTGATAAGTTGGAGAAGTACCTGATTGAGAAGATGAAATACCTGGGCACTGCTGCCTGCCCCCCCTACCACATCGCCTTTGTCATCGGTGGCACCTCTGCCGATGCCTGTATGAAGACCGTCAAGCTGGCTACTGCCCGCGATCTGGACGGCCTGCCCACCGAAGGGAACGAGCACGGCCAGGCCTTCCGTGATGTTGCCCTGGAAGAAAAACTGCTGGTGGCTGCCCAGAAACTGGGGATCGGCGCCCAGTTTGGCGGCAAGTACTTTGCCCATGACGTGCGCGTGATCCGTTTGCCGCGTCACGGCGCCTCCTGCCCGGTCGGCATGGCGGTCTCCTGCTCGGCCGACCGCAACCTGAAGGCCAAGATCACCAAGGATGGTCTGTTCATTGAGCAGCTGGATCGTGATCCAGGCCGCCTGTTGCCGGAGAAGTACCGCATGGCCAGACATGAGCACGGCCACAAGGTCGATCTGTCCAAGCCTATTGCCGAGACCCTGAAAGAACTGTCCGGCCTGAAGGCTGGCGATGCCCTGCTGCTGAACGGCACCATTGTGGTGGGTCGTGACATCGCCCATGCCAAGTTTAAAGAGATCCTGGACTCCGGCAAGCCGCTGCCTGAGTATCTGAAGAACTACCCGATCTACTACGCCGGCCCGGCCAAGACCCCGGCAGGCAAGCCCTCCGGCTCCTTCGGCCCCACCACTGCCGGCCGGATGGACTCCTACGTTGACCTGCTGCAGGCCAATGGCGGCTCCATGATCATGATTGCCAAGGGTAACCGCTCGCAGCAGGTTACCGATGCCTGCCAGAAGCATGGCGGCTTCTACCTGGGCTCCATCGGTGGACCAGCGGCCATCCTGGCTGACGAGAACATCAAGAAGGTTGAGTGCATCGACTTCCCTGAACTGGGTATGGAAGCGGTCTGGAAGATTGAGGTGGAGAACTTCCCGGCCTTCATCCTGGTGGATGACAAGGGGAATGACTTCTTCAAACAACTGGGTCTGTAATTCCGACAGATCTGCGTAGACGACAAGCCCCTGGCCTCAAAACCAGGGGCTTGTCGCTTTTGGCGCACGAAAGGAGACGACGATGAAAAAGACACTGATACTGCTGTTTGCGCTCTTGGTACTCTGTCAGGCAACCCCGGCTCGCGCTGATCTGGATGGCTTTCTGGCCAATCTGAATATACAGGCCCGCGCTGACCTGCCCGGCTTCAAGGCCGGACTGTCTGCGCAGTTCGGCATGCCGCTGCCAAAGGTGGAGGCAGTCTTTGCGCAGGTCAGCGCACCGTCAGACGTCTTTATGACCTTACAGTTGGGACAGATGTCCCGCAGACAGCCTGAGGCCGTACTGCAGACCTACAAGGTCAGCAAAAACAAGGGATGGGGTGCCATGGCCAAAGAACTGGGAATCAAACCCGGTTCAGCTGCCTTCAAGTCGCTGAAAAACGGCGACCTGCAGTACACAGGACACGCAGCTGGCAAGGACAAGGGTGGCGGCCACGGTAAAGACAAAGAAAAAGGTAAGGGGCACAGCAAATAAGACGGGGGTGCACTGCTTTGATCACAAACGCCCCTGCCGGGATACTTGGCAGGGGCGTTGATGCTAATGGACAAAATGACCTGACTTCTCCAGATAGTATTCGTAATTCCCCTCATAGGTGCGCATCTCCCCGTGATCTACCTCCAGCACCCGGTCCACCAGGCAACGCAGAAAGTGCCGGTCGTGGCTGACCAGCACTACGGTGCCGCTGAAGTTCTGCAGGGCATTCAGCAGCATCTCCCGTGAACGGATATCCAGGTGGTTGGTGGGTTCGTCCAGAATCAGAAAGTTGATCGGTCTGGCCAGCAGGGTGGCCAGCACCACCCGGCTTTTTTCACCGCCGGAGAGGTTTTCAATCTTTTTATCAACCGCATCGCCGGAGAACAGGAAGGCCCCCAGCAGGTTCATGATCACCCCGCGGTTGGCCAGCGGTAGCACTTCCTGCACGGTATCAAAGATGGATTTCTTTGGGTCAAGAACTTCCATGGCATGCTGGCTGAAATAGCCCAGCTCCACATTGGCCCCCAGGCTGACCTTACCGCTGGTCGCCTCGGTCTGGCTGGCCAGCACCTTGAGAAAAGTGGATTTACCGGCACCGTTGACCCCCACCACCGCAATCTTGCTCTGACGCTTGATAATACCGGACACCCCTGAAAAGACCGGCTTGACCCCGCCATCAGGTAAAGGCCACTCTTTTCCCAGGCCATCCATCACCACCACATCATCACCGCTGCGGGGCGGTTCGCTGAAGGTAAAGCGCACGGTCCGCTCTTCAGCCGGAATCTCGATCCGCTCGATCTTTTCAATCTTCTTGACCCGCGACTGCACTTGGGCTGCATGGGAGGCCCGGGCAGCAAAGCGGGCGATGAACTCCTCTTCCTTGGCCAGCATATCCTGCTGGCGCTTGTGGCTGGCCAGCAACTGTTCATGCCTGATTTCACGCTCTTTCTCGTAGAAATCATAATTGCCGCCATAGGTGGTGACGGTCTTGTTGGCCACCTCCACGATGCGGGTCACGATCCGGTTCATGAAATCACGGTCGTGGCTGGTCATCAGCAGAGCGCCATCAAAGGTATCGGCCAGCCACTCCTCCAGCCAGACAATCGACTCCACATCCAGGTGGTTGGTGGGCTCGTCCAGCAGCAACACATCCGGCTTCAAGGTTAGAATCTTGGCCAGAGCGATCCGCATTTTCCAGCCGCCCGAGAATGACTCCACCGGATGATTGAAGCGATCCGG
>CAZYMK010000348.1:0-1430 GCA_964648885.1 uncultured Geobacter sp.
TAATCAAAAGCATAAAGCTTCTTTAAGATATTCTCACCATGATTCTGAATCTGAACAACTTATTAGTTCATCTAATAGTTCCAATACTGCTGGTAATGGAAATAGACAGAACTCTGCTTTTGCAATTTCAGGTGAGAATACTGGATATATTATCCAAGATAACACAAGGTCAGTTGCATTTGAATTAAATTCAGTTCTTAATTCAAAGATGTCAAATAATTTTATTGCAACTTTGAATAAACAGATTGAGGATAGAAAGTATAGAACTGATTTATTCCCAACTGTGGACATCTTAAAAGATGGAACAACTTATACAACAGTTGGCTTTGATCCCTTCACACCAAATAACAAGTTGAATTATAGCACATTGAATTTGACAAACAATTTTAATTTGTCATCTGGAAAGCATTATTTCACCTTTGGTGCAGGTTATGAATATTTCCAATCAAATAATGTGTTCTTCCCAGCATCAAACGGTGTTTATGTATATAACTCAATGGATGATTTCAAGAGAGCAGCATTGCAATTCAAGAATGACCCAAGTAATCCGTTATCACCAGTAAATGTTAATCGTTATAATTTAAGATATTCATTGCTACCTGGTGGTATTGAGCCAATGCAAAGCTTAAAGGTTTCAACAATAAGTGCTTATGTTCAAGATGAATATACATTAACTGAAAAGTTAAAATTAACAGCTGGTTTACGAGGTGATGTTGTTATGTATGATAATTCAACCGCAGCAGATTTCTATAACCCAGTTGTTGGTGGATTGACATTCACAGATAAAAATGGTCAACCAACAAAAATCAATACAAATAGATTTCCAAGCAGAGCATTATTGGTATCCCCAAGATTAGGGTTTAACTATGATGTTGATGGCGAAAGAACAACCCAAGTTAGGGGTGGAGTAATAAATGTAACAAACACAACTGCATATCCATTCACAACTGACCCAAGTAGATTTGCTCCAACAACAACAGATATTACAAAATTACCTCCTTATGTTATTAATGCTTCAAGTGAGGATTTAAAATACCCATCAGTCTGGAAATCAAATATTGCTGTTGACCACAAATTACCATTTGGTTTAGTTGGTACAATCGAAGGTATCTATGGCAAAACTTTATCTGGATTAAGATATATTGATGCAAACTTAAAATCACCAGATAGATATTTGGCAGATGAAAGACCACGTTTCCCAGCATCAGGTGTTGCAAGTTCAGGTTCTGGCTCAGCAAATACAGTTGCTATTGCAAGGTTCTTAAATCCAACCATTGCAAATGCTTTTGTTCTTACAAATACAGATAGGGGTTATTCTTATGCTTTAACGGCAAAGATTGAAAAACCAGCAGTCAATGGTTTTGGTGGTATGGTTGGTTATACCAATGCAAAATCAACAGACCTTCAATCAGTTGGTAGCACAGTTCAAG
>CAZYMK010000348.1:1440-2195 GCA_964648885.1 uncultured Geobacter sp.
TAAATTAAGTTATATCTATGGAAATGATTTAAATGGTGATGGTCAGATTAATGATTTGATTTATGTTCCAAATAACGCAACAGAAATCAATTTTACCACACTTACTGCTGGTGGAAAGACTTTCACCCCACAGCAACAACAAACTGCGTTAGATGCACTTATTTCAAGCGATGAATACCTTAACTCACGTAGAGGAACATATGCTCAAAGAAATGGTGGATTTTTCCCTTGGTTAACAAGAGTTGATTTATCAGTAGTTCAGGAGGTTTATGTTAATGTTAAAGGAAAGGTAAATAGATTACAATTCAGAGCTGATATTCTTAACTTTGGTAATATGTTAAATAATGCTTGGGGTGTTGGGTATTCTACAACATCTGGTAGCTTTGGAACAGCAAGTCCATTGACAGTTGCATCAGTTTCAGCTGATGGTGTGCCAACATATAGAATGGCAACAAGAGTTGTTGATGGTAGCACACAATTACTTGATAAAACATTTGTTAAGACAATTAGTGTTGCAAATGCTTGGCAAGCACAATTAGGATTGAGATATATCTTTAACTAAACAAATATGGGTTGGGGGTGAATAATAACCCCCAATCTTACCTAAAAAAATTAAAATGAAAGAGAATTTATTAAAATTTTCAATTTTTATGTTAGCGTTTTTATTTATTGTCTTTGGTGCAAATAAGTTTTTAAATTTTATGACACCACCAGAACCAACAGAGTATATTGCACAATTATTTATGTTTAACATG
>CAZYMK010000348.1:2205-2721 GCA_964648885.1 uncultured Geobacter sp.
TTCTTATCTTGGTTCATTAGTTGGTATTGTGGAGATATTTAGTAGTTGTATGCTATTATTTAGAAGAACAAGATTCTTTGGTTTTCTAATTATCATCCCTGTTGTTTTGAATATTATTTTATATCATTTGACAACAAATGATGTTTCAAATCCAATTATATTAATTATTGGTGTCCTTTTTGGGGGACTTTGTTATAGCCAGAAAGAAGCAGTTAAAGAATTATTAAAGATACAATCAAATATTTAAAATCTGCCAAAACAACAAATAAAATATATATTTGGCAAATTATAAAAGAATTATTGAAAAGGGGTCTATTTCGACCCCTTTTTTTTTACCCAATATTTAATTGTCCTGTCAATCTATCACACCAACCTTTTGATGTTGAATAAGGCCAAACAACCCAATATTTTGGCTGCTTTGTTGTTTGGAAATCTCTCCATATTTTGCAATATTTATCTGGGTCATTCATCATTGAATTTATCTTCAAGCAAGAAAATAAATATAAATCCTGTAAG
>CAZYMK010000348.1:2745-3486 GCA_964648885.1 uncultured Geobacter sp.
CTCCATATTTTGCAATATTTATCTGGGTCATTCATCATTGAATTTATCTCATTCTTATCAGCATCTTTTCTATATAAAGTTTTATCATTCTCATCATGGAATGCAACCACCCAATATTCATAATCCTTTTCTGGAACTGAATCATATTGGACATCAATGCAATGCCGAAATATAATTGAAAAACTATTCAACCATTCTTCCTCTGTATTATATTCTTCCTTAACTGGGGGGTTCTTCTTATCAATTGTCCATTGTTGAACAGCACGTTTGGAAAAATGAATGCCAGCATATTTCTCATAATCCCTTAATGTTCTAACCGGACCAAAACCATATAATCCATCATGACCCTCTTGTTGAACACCATCAACCCCAAACAATCTTTTATTTAGATAATGTGCCCTATCATTACGTTTAACCCATTCCTTATCATCATCCCATTGTTTAACCTTTCCCTTTCTTGTATATTCATGATATATGATTGGAATATGTGGATGAAATAAATCATATCCCCAAGTATAAGCTCTAACTGCAATGGATATTTCCTCGCCATGAAAATAATATTCTGGATTATGCTGAACCTCCTTGGCGAATTGCCCTAGTGTAAAGCAATAATGTGCTGAATAAAATCTTGATGGGATTGGCTTCTTTAATGTTTTCCATTCATTAATTGTTTCTGGCGTAAAGAAAACATTACCCTCTGGTGCAAACCTATCAAAAACCATCCTCCAAGGGTCTTGCACC
>CAZYMK010000349.1:0-3467 GCA_964648885.1 uncultured Geobacter sp.
ATTTAAAGATTATATTGTTTTTCATAGTTACAATATTTCGGGAATTTAGGTCATAAGCGGGGTGGATTCGCCTTTGGGGCCCATATTAATATCAGCGCCCTTGGAGATAAGGAAATCCAGCACCTCGTAGTTCTTGTGCAAAACCGTTGTTGTCAGTACCGATGTCCCTCTTGAGTCCGGCAGATTTACTTTTGAACCGCTGTCATAGAGCAGTTTGACCATCTCCATATTCTCGTTTTCAACGGCAAACCAGAAGGCTGTTTTGCCCTCTCGCTCCTTCAGCAGCACGTCAGGCTTTTTGGGCTGCGCCAGAAGTAGCCGGACGGTGTCCAGATGGTTCATAGCAGCAGCCAGGATCAGCGGGGTGTTACCCCGTGACAGGGGAGCATCGTTTGTACTGTCCCTTTCGTTGATATTCGCGCCCTTTTTCAGCAACAGATCTACCAGCCCGGTATGGCCGTTTTCCGCTGCAATGTGCAAAGCCGTGCGCTCCCAGGTATTGCCGAATCCGTCAACCCTGACACCACGTTTGTTAACCTGTACCCTGGGTGATTGAATAATCAGTTTTGCTATTTCCAGACGCTTGGAGGCGATAGCCATGCAGAGCGGGATGTCTGTTTCATACACAGCATTCAGATCAGCGCCACTGTCAATGGCAGCCCTGGCCTTGGCCAGATCATCTCTCTTGATTGCCTGAATAAGGGCAGGCTGGTTGGCCTGGGCATAAAGCGGCATAAACAGGCTATAGGCAAGCAGGATAAAAACGGTCCGCAACAAAAAGTTAAGCTTTTTCATCAAAATCTCCTAACTATCTTACGACTTGAATCTTTACAACACATGAGCAAACCTGAACTGCAATAGAACGCTAATGACGCGGATTGAACTGATTTACGCAGAATTTACAACCTGACTGATGACAGTCACGGTCAGATCATAAAGCACAGCCATCATGTTTAGCGTCAGCCAGATGTTTACATCCTGATAGAGCGTCTCAATGCTTTATGGGGCCTCACCTCTGGCTGTCACGAAAGTCAGGTATGCGCAGCTGATGAATTTGTAATGGAGGCCCTTTTACCGGTTTTTTCTTGCTCATGCGTTTTCCACCTCCAGCTCCACCACCATGGCGTCAATTTGGCTACGTAACTCCAGCTGCTATCCTGAGTAGTTACATTTCCTCTTTTGTAATTATTTAAGCAAACAGATCAATGTCGTACCGGCAGGTTCAAGTCTTCAATAGCCAGTTCTATTGCTGCTTTCGTGGCAAGGGCATTTTCAGCGGTCATATCAAGCAGCGCCCCCAAATTGACCGTCTGTCTGGGGGCAGGAGATTCAGTTCCCGTACAATCTGTGGTAACCATTACGGCAAGACACATTAACAGTGCCAATGGGCGGCACATACTCATTAAAGTTCGTTTGAATAAACGTGATAACAAGAGCAGAAACAGAACGGCAACAAAGAAAACTAACAATGACATACGCTTAGCCCCATTGATGGATAAATATCAGAACTTCAATAACAGGATAGATGCTCTAAAACAAAACAAGCCCTTACATAACCGCTTCAACCACCAGCCAGCCTCCAAAAAACTCTTCATCTACCTGCTGGTGGTAATAGCGCTGCGCCAGCGAGGCGAGCGATGTTATCCGAACATCCCGGTATCCCAAATGTGTCAACTCTGCCTGCAACTGCTCCGGCGTGACTGCAAAGGGGAACGGCTGAAAAAGCGGGCTCCCTATTTTTTGTTCAATCCGTTCATTCAGGCAGTTGATCCTGTCGGCAGACCAGCAGTCGAAGATTATCCGGCTGCCCTGGGCCAGATGCAGCCAATCCTGATGCAGGATTTTCAGAGACACCTCCGGCGGAAGGTAGAAGAAAAGCCCCTCAGCCAGCACCAGAACAGGGCGTTCAGATTGCAACCCCGCCTGATGCAGCAGATCAGGCAGGTTATCCTCCCGGATGTCGCAGGGGATATAATGATCCCATGCCGGCAGGGTTACGCCATAGTGCTGAAGTTGCGCCTGCTTCTGAGCAAGCTTCTGCGCTGTATCCACCTCAAAAACCTTCACCAGCCCGCTCTTGAAACTGCCAAGCAGGTGAGGACGGCTGTCAAATCCGGCACCAAGCAGAACAATTTGATCAAAATCTGCCCCATAGCCGGTCAAAAGTGACGTCGTGTACAGGTAGCGCGACAGGTTGAACTGCTCAAACACCGGGTCAACCTGCAAAGCCATCTGCACCAGCCTGTGCCCTTCTTCGGTGACAAACCAGCCGGCAAAGGAGTCTTCAAGCCCGATTTTTCTGGCCTGTTCGCCGGAGCGGATCACCACCAGGGCATCCGCCGTTAATCCCACTGTCTGATCGTTATCTGTCATTACCAGCTTGCTCCTTCATTTCGACATTCCATCCTGATCGCCCCGGCCGGGCAGACATGGCTGCACAACAAGCAGCCGGTGCAACGTTCCTTCAACAACCGGGGGCGACAGGTGTTGTCACCGGCCAATTTTTCAAAACTGGTGGCGCTGTTTCGGCAGCGTCCGATGAAATCAGCCGGAGTGGTGACCGGGATGGTTATCTACTTTGCAGTTTTATTTGATATTTATGAAGTTCGGTCTCCATGCTGAGCGTGCGGCCCAGCAGCCAAACGCATTTATCAAGACCGATTGTCAGAGCGAGAAGAGCAGAGCGCGCTTCATGCGTCAAATCCTGATGCATATTCAGGTACGCCTCACGCAGTTGCTGCATCTGCGGACCACGGTCGTTGTAAAAAACAAGTCTGTCAGATTCGTCGTCATCCCCCCCGGTTTGAATCAACTCAATGGCATATTGAAACAGGAAATCGACCGTTTCAAAACAGGCAGAAGCCAGTCCGGCAATTTCCGGGAACCTGCGCGCCTCTCCAATTGATGCGCCGAACTCTGCCGTGCTGTCGGCAAGCTGTCTTATCAGAGTCTGGCGCGTTTGCAGTACGGCTGACCATTGTGCAATATTCCTGTCTATACGCATTGAGCAGACCTCAGCCAAAGCCCCCTCGATTTCTCGTCCAAGCATTTCAAGCGCCGAAAAACGTCGTGCCATATCAATTCCTTGCGACTCTTCCGGGAGTGACGATAAAAATGCGGCGATATGCTCCAATTCACGTAACTGCTCCATGGCGATGAGTTCAAGGGTTCCAGATGGGTCTGCATTACTGACCGGCCCAAGGTACTGAAGCCTGGAAAGCCCTTCTTCCTCGCTTGGCGGGAACTGGCGGGCAAGCAGCGATACAATCTGATGATGAAAGATTGAATAAATCAGCGCTGATGTGATGTTTAACAGCAGAAATGCCCAGGCAGCCTGCAGCGCCGGTTCTGTCGTGAGCCTGGTGATTAATGCCAAGACCAGCGGTACGTGCAGGTGCAGCTCTATATAATAACCTGACTCCGTAGCACCAACTACAGCAAAAGTGTTTTCGCGTCATGCAACATCT
>CAZYMK010000350.1:0-3464 GCA_964648885.1 uncultured Geobacter sp.
TCAACATCCTCACCCACATAGCCGGCCTCAGTCAGGTTGGTTGCGTCAGCAATGGCAAACGGTACTTTCAGCATCCGTGCCAGTGTCTGTGCCAGCAAGGTCTTGCCAGAACCGGTGGGACCCAGAATCAGGATATTGCTCTTCTGCATCTCCACATCACCGGGCTTTACCGGGCGCTCGATCCGCTTGTAGTGGTTATACACGGCAACCGAGAGCACCTTCTTGGCAATCTCTTGACCAATAACGTATTCGTCCAGAAACTCCTTGATCTCACGGGGGCGGGGGAGCTTGGAGACATCAGGTCCCAAGGCGTCCTCCATCCGGATCTCTTCGGCGATGATGTCATTACACAGCTCAATACACTCATCACAGATATAGACCGCTGGTCCGGCAATCAGTTTTTTTACCTCATCCTGGCTTTTACCGCAGAATGAACAGGTCAGCTGGTGTTGCGCTGTCTCTCTTCTACCCACGCTGCTCTCCTCCATCCGGACGACGTGCCATGACGGCGTCGATCAGACCGTACTGCAACGCCTCATCAGCCGACATAAAGAAATCACGTTCCGTATCTGACTCTATTCGCTCCACCGGCTGCCCGGACATCTCTGCCAACAGACGATTCAGCTCACGCTTCATCCGCAGGATCTCCTCGGCCTGAATCATAATATCCGTGGCCTGACCGCGGGAACCACCGGAGGGCTGGTGAATCATGATCCGGGCATGGGGCAGGGCAAATCGTTTGCCTTTTTCACCTGCAGCAAGCAGCACCGCCCCCATGGAGGCTGCCTGACCGATGCAGATGGTGGAAACAGGGGCCTTGATATAATGCATAGTGTCAAAGATCGCCATACCGGCAGTCACCACCCCACCGGGTGAGTTGATATACAGGTGAATATCCTTGTCAGGGTCTTCTGCTTCAAGAAACAGGAACTGGGCAATCACCAAATCGGCGACCGGGTCGTTGATCTCACCACCGAGGAATACGATCCGCTCCTTTAACAGGCGGGAATAGATATCATAAGCCCGTTCACCACGACCACTCTGCTCCACTACCATTGGTACATACATAGACATGAATTCCTCTACTCTGTTGCTGCCGGTGTGGCGTTCAATTCCGCAGCATCAACTTCGGTGACGACAGCCTGCTCCAGCAGGAAGGCAATGGCCTTGTCTTCCTTGATCTCGGCAACCAGCGAGTTACGGGCATTGGCCTGGGCGGCGTAGAAATCACGAATCCGTGCCAGCATACCCTCATTACCATCTGCAATCTTCTCGTAGCGAGCCTCAAGATCGCTTTCTTCCACAGCGATATTTTCCTGCTCAACCAGTGCCATAACCAAAAGCCCACCTTTTACCTTCTGGGTGGCTTCGCCCCAGAAACGCTGCCGGAAACCATCCTCATTCAGACCCATGGTCTCAATCGACATATTCTGGCCCTTAAGGCGCTGTTTCAGGTTCTCAAGCATGAATTCAACCTGACGCCGTACCATCGAATCCGGCACTTCCAGCGGATTTTTCTCAATCAGGGCATCGATAATACGGGTCTTGAGATCAACGGAAATCCGATCCTGCTCTTGCCTTTCACGCATTTCAGCAAGCTTGGTGCGCATCTCTTCCATGGTCTCAAAATCACCAAACTGCTGGGCAAACTCATCATCCAGCTCGGGCAGTTCCTTTTTCTTCAGCTCTTTGAGGGTAATCGTAAAGACAGCCGGCTTTCCGGACACCTCTTTGTCGGGGGTGTCTTCAGGCATGGTGACGTTGATCTCTTTGGTCTCACCAATGGCCATACCCACCAGGCCCTCTTCCAGTCCCGGAATCAGGCGTCCGCTACCCACTTCAACCGAGGCGTCCTGACCTGAGGTCTCTTCTTCAGGAAAGCCGGGCACGGTCAGCGTAAAATCAACAGTCAGCACCATACCTTTTTCAGCGGTACCCTCTTCCAGCGGCACCAGCTGTGCCATGTTCTCACGCATACGGGTGATTTCACCTTCAACGGCAGAACTGTCAGCCTGATAGCGCTCTTTCTTCACCTGCAGCCCTTTGTAATCAGACAGCAGAATCTGGGGCATGATCTCAATCAGTGCTGAATATTTAAAGGGGGTGCCTTCTTCAACCAGCGCAATGTCATCAATCAGCGGGGCGTCAACCGGCTCGATCTTGTGATCAACCAGAGCCGGGAACAGGGTCTGTTCGTAGAGACGACGCATCACCTCATCCTGCATGGCGCTGCGATAAAACTTTTTGATCATCTGCATCGGTGCCTTGCCCTTACGGAAACCGGACAAGGTGGCTTTTTTCTGAATACCGGCATAGGACTTTTCAATCTCGGCGTTTACACGCTCAACCGGAACCTCGACGCTGACCTTACGCTTGACAGAATTGATCTCTTCGACGTGAACCTGCATCAATACATTCCTCGCTTAAATGGGATAAAAGTTCATAATGGTGCGAGAGAGGGGAGTCGAACCCCTACGGTTGCCCGCTGGATCCTAAGTCCAGTGCGTCTGCCAATTCCGCCACTCTCGCAGTTTTTGAATTGGTTAAATTAGGTTAAATGCCCTGATTCGTCAAGGTAATTCCTAGAAAAGTTCCATTTGTACCGATGCATCGGGCTTACGAACACGCCGAACAGCAGATGGTTCCGTTATCTCCACCAGGTCAACCGGCAACTCAGCAATGAAACAGGAACGCTCCCGCGCTCCTTGCCCCATCCAGTTGCGATAGGCAGAGCAGGTGAGGATGACCCGCTCTTTCGCTCGCGTCAGTCCGACATAGAACAGTCGGCGTTCTTCCTCTACATCTGGCGGCCCCATCAAGGTGCAGGGGAATATCCCCTCTTCCAGCCCCACTATAAACACCACCGGAAACTCAAGCCCCTTGGCGCTGTGACAGGACATCAGCGAGACCGCTTCTGCCTTTTCATCATAGACCGTTGCGGCGGCATATTTTTGAAGGTGATTGCTGAAGGCGGCAAGATCATGACCAAACCCCTGGGCCAGCAGCAACAGACGTCGGGCATCCTCCTGGTCCGGATCAACAGCAAACGGGGCCAAGACCGCCTCCAATGCCACGGCAAGACCATCTGTGGCTGCGGTCTGCCTGAACCGTTCCAGCATCAAACCAAGTTCATGCAGCGCGTGGGTGGTGGTAGGTGAGTGTACCAACGGGGCAGCCAGAGCCAGAAAATCCCCCCGTAACGGCAATTCAGCATCAAGACGCTCCAGGGTGGCAGCCCCTACCCCTTTCAGTTCACCAAACAGGACAAGCCAGAGAGCCAGTTCATCAGAGCCTGCAGCTGCCTGCAGCAGATGGTAGAGGGGCCGCAGGTGCGCACTCAGATAAAAGGGGGTTGCCCCTACCAGCTGATAAGGGATACCCCGCCGTGCCAACGCATCAGCAAGCTCATCGGCCTGGCGTCCAAGCCTGAAAAGAATAGCAATATCAGCAAAGCTGTAATCAGC
>CAZYMK010000351.1:0-3463 GCA_964648885.1 uncultured Geobacter sp.
CTGAAGCCAGCGTTGTAGGTGAAATTGGTTTACTTATTATTCTTGAAACTGTATTCAGCCAGGTAACGTAGCAATTAATTGTATTGTCATTCAACGTAAGCCTGCACCACTCCCTGAATTCCTGTTCGTTTTCGATCATGTCACCACCCCCTTACGCCTCAGCGCCTTTGTAATCACCGATGACCCACGTTCTACCATGCCCTGAACAACCTCAGCAAGATCCGGATAATTCCGATAATCTCTCACGTACAGATCAGGCTTTCCACCAGCGATTCATCGCGGGTTCGCACCGCCAGATCAACACATGCATCCCGCCACTGCTCCAGCACCTCAATCGACATCGGCGCAAACAAGGCGCCTCTCCGCACAAAATAGAAAAGAACCAGGTCAGCGATTCTTATATGAGTATCAAGCTGTGGCAGCCAGCTTGTAAGTACAGTGTCCATGTCTTTAGCCTTGTCAATGCAGTAAAGAGACAGATACAGAGCATCATTCCATCTGGGAAATCTGTACAGCTCCGACAGATCCATAGATGCAAGTGAAGCCACCAGCTGGTTGCCTTCCTTATGAGCCAGAACAGTTGCTGCATCGCGGAATTCCATTGATCCGCAGGTGGTGCAGAACTCCTGTATGCACCATTGTTTTTCGTGGGCTTGTTGGAGTAGATCAATATAGGCGTTCATTATGTTCCTTCCATCTGTCGGCTAATCTCTTCTTTTGAAAAACAGGCTACTTTACTTTCTGCCAGCTTGATAAGTTCTGGCAGTTTCTCCGAGGTGTGCTGCATGCTTCCCAACTCCAGATATTCAGAGTCGGTGTGTTGGTTTCTGTAACCCACCGAAATATTGATCCCAGGAATGCTGTGAAACACGGCAATGTCAGTAAAGGTACCGACCGCATCTGTAAAATTTAGTGCCCGTGGAATTTCGTGAACCCAATCTGGTTGCGGGTAGTAGACCGCGTATTCTCCATTGCCCCTGAAGTCCAACTCAATGAAAAACTTGATGCCACTGAAGTCAAGTTCATCCCATGCCTTACGAGCACCTATCGCACCGCTTTCCTCTCCGTTGCAGAGCAGTACATTGAGATCCATGCCTTGAGCCAGCAGTTCCAGAATAAGAAACACGCCTGCACGATCATCTGCCCCTAACAGGCCATTCCGGTTGTACAGGCAATTATCCTGGACAGACAGATCGATTGGGTAGCTACGTGGATAGGTGTCAACATGTGCAACAAGGCAGACTGATGAACAGTCGGAAAAACGATGGGCGTAATAGCCATTGTTGTGCGGGTCTATCAGGCAGAGCAGCTGTTCTTCAGTTGCTTCTATTACATCATGCAGGTGCATCAGCCCCTCCTTGATCATCGTGTCGAAATGCTCGCTTGAGGATCATCAAAACAGTTCTTTCAGCCAGCCCCAAAACCCTTTTGACGGTTTATCCAGATGATCTGGCACAGCCCCGGTTGGGATGGCACGAGGAGCCTCTATCTGGCCCCCTCATGCTTGTAGGCCCGTTTGATCAGCACATCCACAATGGCATAATCAAACAGATTGGAAGCCGTAAATTCAGGAGCAACCCGTGCATTAAACTCGGTGCGGGCCTCTTCAATCTGATCATGCAGCAGCTCAAAGATGGTGCCTTCTTCAATCCCCTTTTTAACCAGCGCCGGGTTGTACTGCTCAACATTATCCATCATTACCCGTGCCAGACGCCTGGCCTTTACTTCGTCATGAATGAGCTCCATGGTAGCCTCCTGAAGTGCCAAATTACCTTTTGCTGGCTACCACTGTACAGCAGGACCCTCCCCAAAGAGCGTCATAGGCCTGAGAATGCAAACATATTTTTGCACATCCTCCTGACTCTAAATCATGTTCTATACTGTGCATGCTTTAAGGGGCATCAAGTGTGCTGACGTACTGAGGATCTACAGGGAGGGAAGGGTGTCTGATTCTCCTCAAAACTTTTGAAGTCTCCTTCAATGGCGTTGACGGTCGCTCGGTTCGGGTGGTATCGTCACAGCTTCGAAAGAGTACCTTCCCTGTCTGTGAGAACCACCCACCAGTCAATAGCGGAGTCCACCATGAAAACGATTCTTATGACCGCACTGCTCTTCATTGCGCTGCTATCCCCTGCCTCAGCTCAATCAGCCAGTAAAGAGAGCTTTAAAACGGTAAAAATCGGCAGCCAGACCTGGATGAGCGAAAATCTAAATGTTGCCACGTTTCGTAACGGTGACAAAATTCAGGAAGTCAGGTCAGCAGCAGCCTGGATAAAGGCGTACGAAGATAAAAAACCGGCCTGGTGCTATTACGGATTTAAGGCCGAAAACGGCAGAAAGTATGGAAAGCTCTATAACTGGTTCGCGGTGCAGGACAAACGAGGTTTGGCACCAAACGGTTGGCAGGTCTCCACCAGTGAAGATTGGGCTGAGCTGGCCAGATTTACAGGAGCTGAACAGAGCGCAGCCAAGCAGTTACGCAGTAAGTCCGACTGGAAGAGTAATGGAAATGGTACGGACAGCGTGGGATTTAATGGGTTGCCGGGAGGCTCGGTGAACGCCTATGGCATGTTTGGCGACATCGGTTTCTGGGGTTCATGGTGGTGTTATAGCGATACCGAAACCAAGCTGGTTACCGGCAAATACCTTAAATTTGATTCTGACCGGATTGAGGACTATGCCAGTTATCTGAAAACTGACGGGCTGTCGGTACGCTGCGTCAGGAAAAATCCATAATCTGCCGTTTATCGTACTTTGCCTGATCGGATCTGTCGCTCTTTTCGGTTCCTGTTTGCGATTGCCGATCATGCCGCTCTATGCAACGGCATTGGGGCTGATCCGGCCCAGGTGGGTATTATCAATGGCGCATACACACTTACGGCTGGTCTGTTGTCAATACCGGCTGCAAAAAAATGAGTTGTGCAACCAGCCGACTCTCTACTGCTCAGGCTCAAGAAACTACGTTAATTGGTGGGCCTTCAGAACACTGATTGGCACAATCCCGCTGCAGAGGTGTTTCCTTGTCCTGTTCTGCAGTGGGGGCGCGCTCCTTACGTACGACCAATGATCTTTCTGCGGGGCGGGCGTTTTGCCGGTGTAGCAGGCGTTGCAACTTCTTTGGCCGCTGGCTTGAAGCGATGTTTCTCTGCTGGCGGGGCATCCAGTGCCTGGGCCTCTTCCTTGCTCAACAGCCGGTATTCGCCCGGTTGCAGGCCACCCAGCGTCAGGTTGCCATAGCGGATTCTACGCAGCCGTACCACAAACAGCCCCACGGCTGCGCACATCCTGCGGACCTGGCGGTTGCGGCCTTCACGGATGGTGACGGACAGCCAGTCGTTGCTCTGATCATTTTTCAGCAGGCGTACGGTGGTGGTGCCGGTGGGGCCGTCCTCCAGTTCTACACCTTCAGCCAGTTTCTTGATCTGCTGCGGATCAATCTTGCCCCGTACCCGCACATGGTATT
>CAZYMK010000352.1:0-3459 GCA_964648885.1 uncultured Geobacter sp.
GAAGTGCTGCCGCCATGAACCTGGCAATCTGGTGGCGCGGTCTGGCAGAGGGGAGCCGATGTGGTTCGGTGGCGCTGCTGTTGACGCTGCTGCTGGCAGTGCCGTCACTGCTGTACGGCGGTCTGCTGCGGGCCCGGGCGCTGTTGTACCGGTACGGCGTCTTCAAGAGTTATCATTTGCCCTGCCCGGTGATCTCTGTCGGTAATCTTACAGTGGGGGGGACCGGCAAGACACCTGTCACGCTCTGGATTGCCCGTCATTTATTGGAACAGGGGCTGCGGGTGGCAGTACTCTCCCGTGGGTATGGGGGGACGCTGCAGGGTGGGGTAGCTGTTGTCTCTGACGGCAGAAGCATCTTTCTCAGTCCGTATAGCTGTGGGGATGAACCCTGTCTGATGGCCTGTACCCTGCCGGATTTGATGGTGGTGGTCGGTGCGAACCGTTATCAGGCAGGCCTGCTGGCTCTGGAACAGTTGCAACCGGATGTTTTGCTGCTGGATGATGGGTTTCAGCATCTCCGGCTGCAGCGCGATCTGAATATCCTGTTGCTGGACAGCAGCCGTCCCTTCGGCAATAACTGGACATTACCCTTGGGGCTGTTACGTGAACCCCGTTCAGCGCTCAAACGAGCAGATCTGGTTGTCTTCACCCGCCACCAGCCAGAACAGAAGCTCGTTGATCCCGGTGTGCCCTATTGCTGGAGCAGCCATCAGTTGACGACATTCAACCGCCTGGTTGACCGGAGCGAACTGGCGGTGGCAGGGTTGCAGCAAGCCCGGGTCGCTGCCTTCTGTGGTATCGCTGCTCCGGATACTTTTTTTGAGGGGCTGCGGGGGCTTGGCATCACTCTTGTTGCTGTCCTGGCCCTGCCGGACCACGAGCCGTACCACGGGGAGGGCTTCAGGCGGCTTGAACGTTTTGTAGCCGAGCATACTGTAGATTGGCTGGTGACCACAGAAAAAGACGGGGTCAAGCTGTTGAACCTGGAAAACCTTTTGCTCGACAAGGTAGTGACGGCCCGCTTGGAGCTGCAGGTGTCTGATAACGGCAGTCTGGTGAATGCAGCCCTTGAAAAATTGTTTTCTAGTAATAACTATTTAAGTAATAACAACGCCCTATGAGAGAACAGAACACACACAGGATACTGGTACGGGCGGTCAACTGGATCGGTGATGCAGTCATGACTACGCCGGCTCTTATGTCAGTGCGGCAAACGTTTCCGGCTGCCGAGATCACCCTGCTGTCCAATCCGCTGGTGGGGCAACTTTTGCAGGGACATCCGGCTGTAGACCGGGTGCTGTGCTTTGATCGCAAGGCCATGCACCGTGGACTGGCCGGACGTCTGCGTCTGGCACGGTTGCTCAGGCGTGAGCGATTTGACCTGGTGATGATACTGCCCAACTCCTTTGATGCAGCCTTGGTTCCCTGGCTGGCCCGCATACCACAGCGCTGGGGTAAGGCATCTGATGGACGCAGCTGGCTTTTGACAAAGCGTTTTCATGATCAGCATCGTGTGGTCCCGGAGCATGAGGTGCACTACTACCTGCGGTTGCTTGAATCATTCGGCATCAGAGGCAGCGTGACGGTTCCTTTTCTGGTTACCACGGATCATGAAGACCAGGCAGCTGCAGATCTGCTAGCCGCCCATGGCATTACCCCGCATGATTGTGTCGTTGGAATCAATGCCGGTGCCAGCTTCGGTTCTGCCAAGCGATGGTATCCGGAGCGGTTTGCCGGAGTGGCACAGCACTTGGCTGCAGTATGGCATGCCAAAATCATTTTGTTTGGGGGGCCGGATGAGGTTGCGATTGTTACTGCCATTGATGACGCTCTGGCTGGAAACTGCGTGAACATGGCTGGAAAAACAACGGTACGTCAGCTGATGGCGATGATCAAACGGTGCAGCTTTTTTGTGACCAATGATTCTGGGCCGATGCACATAGCAGCAGCTTTCGGTGTGCCGCTGGTGGCGGTCTTTGGCCCTACTGATCATCTCGGCACGGCACCGGTTACCGAAAAGGCTGTCATCGTGCGGCAGCCGGTTGATTGTGCCCCGTGCAAGCTGCGGGCTTGTCCCTCCGACCACCGTTGTATGACGGCAGTGACGGTTGAGCAGGTGGTGCTGGCGTCTGAACAGCTCTGCCAGACATAATCTGTCGCTTCAGCGTTGGTGCAGACGTTGTAGTGCCTTACCTGATGGCAGGTGACGTGGCACCAGTGTCAGCACCCTGGTGTAACAGTCAACAGCGGGTTTCAGTTCTCCCTGTTGTTCGTAAAGCTCTCCCAACAGAAACCATCCCCAAGGATGATCCGGCTCATGGCTGGTAATGGTACGATAGGCAGCAGCCGCTGCTGCCGGATCACCCGCAGCCATCAGGGTGTCACCCAGCTGCATGGCCGTGACCGCACTGTAACCGTTTTCCCGGATTAATCTTTGCAGAACTGCAGGTGTGGTACAGTGCCTGTATTGGGCTGTTTGAGCCAGCAGACGATCAACCTGACGCGGGCCATTCTGCTCTGCAAGCACAGCTTTACTGCGGCTGGTCTCAAACAGGTCTGCCCGGATTCTTCCCGTTTGCACTGCCTGTCTGAACAGTTCGGTGCCTGGATAATAGGCAAGCGGAGCTATCTGCAGGTCATCAGGACGAATCTGTTGTACCAGCCTGAGGGTCAGCTGACGATCCGCCTCCTCTTCTTCAGGGATGCCGGTAATCAGGTAGATCGAGAGCTGTAGCCCGGCTTGTCGTACCAGCGTGGCAGCTCGGAGGATCTGCTCAGGATTGCTGTTTTTACCCAGTAGTTTCAGTATCCGTGGTGAACCTGATTCGACCCCCAGCTGCACACATTCGCAGCCTGCCTGCCGCATCAGCTGTAGTGTTTCAGTGTCAATGGCTTCTACCCGTGACTGGCAGTTCCAGAACAGCTTGATCTTTTGACGCAGCAGTTCCCGGCAGAGTGCCCTGGTGCGCTGCCGGTCGGCAGTAAAGGTGTCATCCCTGAGTGAGAGGTAGGTCAGGCCAAAGGTGTCGCGTATGAAGCGCATCTCGTCTGCGATTGAGGCGGCAGAACGGAAACGAACCCGGCGGCCCCAGAACACCGGAGAAGCACAAAAGCGGCATGCAGCCGGACAGCCGCGTGAGCTGGCAAGAAACTCTGCTTGTAGTTGAGGGTCACCGTACAGCATCTCATCAAGGTAGTGTGCAGGAAACGGCAACTGGTCAAGCTGCTGAATCGGTGTCCGTGGGGCTGTCTGCAGTGGTTCGCTACCCTGGCGCAGCACCAGACCAGGCACAGAAATGAGAGAGGCATTGCGTGCGAGCGTATCGAGCAGCTCGGGCAGGGTTTCTTCTGCCTCTCCTGTCACCACCAGGTCTACCTCCGGATGGTGTTGCAGAATCAGCTCAGCCTGATGGGTGGCATGCCCTCCGCCCAGAATCACCAGGCTGTCTGGCAGCTGTT
>CAZYMK010000353.1:0-3442 GCA_964648885.1 uncultured Geobacter sp.
CAGCAGGTGCAGGGTGGGGTGGCCCAGGGGCTCGGCTATGCCTTGATGGAGGATTTTTCGGTGCGAGACGGTGTGGTGAAAACCCCGGACTTTGCCACCTACCTGATCCCCGGCTCTCTGGATATCCCGGAGATTATCTCCATTGCAGCCCAGGGTGAGCCGGAAGAGACCGGGCCTTTTGGCATGAAGGGGATCGGCGAGGTAGCCATGAACGGTCCCTTGCCTGCGGTTGCCAATGCCGTGGCTGATGCCTGCGGGGTGCGGCTTTGCCACGGGCCGCTGACATCGGAGAGGGTGCTGGCGGGAGTGAAGGGGTAAGGAGAGGGATTGGGTGTTTGTACTTTTACAAACTTGGTTGGTTTATACAGCTACAAACCTGTTTGTACATGTAGAAACAGGCTTGTAGATATTGAAACTCTGTCTGTGGTGGTGATTATGTAGTTGGGCAAAACCAGCGGAGGAGGAGGTGGTTTTGGCGGAATTGCTGGAAAAGAGGTTTTGTCGTCTTTACGAGGTTCAGGAAAAATATCGGAGGTTGTAATATGAAAAAATGGATATTAATTGTGCTCTTAATTGCCCCTTTCGTATATGCCAACTACAAAAAACCACTATTCGTCAAGCATCAACAAAAAATATATCAAATGGCTACAAGTTCTACAGAGGCTGTTGACGAAACCGTCTATACAATGCCTCCGTGGGAGGGACTTGAATTTGTCGACTGGAAATTTGTGACCGCTACCCGTGATAAAAACAAACAATCCCTTGTTTCATACGGAATCGTTGATTACATAAAAGTAGTTGATCAGGACTGGGCAGCTAAATCATTTGGGGTCAAACCAAAGGAAGTTGATGGAGGGATAAAGTAGGGTGAGTTCCGGGGATACTCAATTGCACGGTAAGTGATTGATGATGGAAAGGTCTATTATCCAAAAATGCAGTTTTACACAACGGCGCGACGACGCAACGTTTAATAAACAAAGAGTTTCGTAAGGTAGTCAGGTGTTTCTGCCCACCAGCATCATTCGCGTGGGCAACGGCAATGCTGTTGCCCACCCTGCTGGATTGAAAATATGCTTAAGCATGCTTCAACGGATGCTCTTTCAAATAGGTTCTTAATGCCTCATCAATCCGGGATTGCCACCCGGCTCCAGTGGATTTGAAATTTTCCACCACATCCTGAGATAGTCGAATGGCAATTGATTTTTTGGTGGGGGCTTTTTGTGGACCACGAGTCCCTGGACGATGAATGGTAACTTCTGCCCAATCCTGATCGGTTTTAAGGAAATTGTCCGGATCGTCCAGAGCCATCCGTTCAATCTCTGCCTCGGAAAAATTGCTGACCCGCTCCTTATCGGTCATTATTTCACCTTTAGTGCGCATCTCCTTGATTTCATCCGAGGTCCGTCTGACTATTCTGGCCATGATAGAGGTTCCTTTCCTTGCGACTTGCCTTGCGTAGCGAAATACAGTGAACGGCATCTCTGCGTAATGTGTAGGTGAGCGAAAGAACGAGCAGTTCTCCGCCAACTTCGGCAATATCCAGCCATCGGCGTTCATGTGGCCGGTGACTTTTAACCGTAATCTTGTTTGGTGACTCAAAGACAAGCTGGCCGTTGGCAAGGTCATAGCCGTGCTTCTTAAAGTTTTTCAGCCGCTTGTTTTCGTCCCATTCTTAGATCATGTTTATTGTATATACATTTTGCTGTGATTGGTCAACTGCCGCATAGTTCCGGAGAGAATGGCACAAAAAACGTCCACGATGTAGTGGCACTCAACAGTTATCAGTCGTTCCAGTCAGATCATAAATGACTATCAAGAGGAGAAATATTCAGATGAAAAAGGGATACCTTGCTGCTGTTCCAGCAATACTGCTGGGCTCTCTGCTGATGTTTCAGGCAACCGCTGATGCAGGTACTGTCGCCATCAACAACAAGTTTGCAAGCGCCGTCAGGGTCGGCATCTATGCCGGTGCCTCGGAAAGCCAGGTGACGGTCTATCCGGGGGAATCGCGTAGCTACACTACCTTCATCAGCAAGAGCATCGACAAGATCAACGTAGTGAACACTGCAGGTGGAGCAAATCCGCTGCTGGGCAGCTATACTGTCCCTGCGCCGTCAGCATCCACCAACTACACTGTTGGCGTTGATAGCAACGGCGCTGTTGCCGTAACGGTTGCGGTCATACCGTAGGAAGGGCCTGCTATGATGCTGAAGGCTCTGCTGGTAAGCTGTCTGCTTGCTGTTACGTTGATGTCCGGCTGCAGCAGCAATGATCCTGCTCTGCAGACCGTTGCTCTTGACCGTACATTCAACCCTTCGCTCGGCTATACACTGTTTTCAGCAGGTTCCGGTTTTTCCAGTCGTGGGGTTGAGGTGGCGCTGCAGTCTGACGGCAAGATCATCGTCATGGGCTCGACCGTCAGCGGTCAGGACGATGACCTGCTGCTGGTTCGTTACACCAAAGAGGGGCTGCTTGACACTAGCTTCGGTACCAACGGCTATCTCCGCTACGGCGATTATGATCGTGACCGGGGCTTAGGGCTGGCAATTCTGCCCGGTGATGATGCGATTATTGTGACCGGCTACTCGACCATAGGCGGCAGCCGGGAGCTGCTGGTGGTCAAGTTTTCCGCCAACGGCACCTTTGTGAAAGATCTGCTCTATTCCGACCTGGGGACCGATATCGGTTTCGGTATCGCGCTGACCCCGGATCGGAAGATAGTGATAATCGGTGAAAGTTCGTCATCTCAGGCCAAAAAACAGGATCTACTGTTGTTGCGGCTGGACTTTGATCTGCAGTTCGATCCTGATTTTGCCCGGTTTGGTGCCTTTCATTACGATGGCCCGGCCAATGAAAGCGAAAAAGGGTTTGCCGTGGCAGTGCAGCCGGATGGCAAGCTGGTTGCCGGTGGTGCTGCCGTTACCAGCAACAGCAAGGAAGATATGCTGGTGATCCGGGTTAATCAGAACGGCACCTTGGACAGCAGCTTCGGCACCAACGGCAGCTTTCATTGGAGCAGCCCCGGTGATTATGCTGATTATGCCAATAACCTGGCCCTGCAGGCAGACGGCAAAATTGTGGTGACCGGCGCGGCTGGCACCGCTACCGGTTTTCAGATAACCACCATGCAGCTGCTTTCCTCAGGACAGTTTGACAACCGGTTCGGACAGAACGGCATGGTCAGCTATACCGGACTGACCGGCAACGACGCCTATCCCTACGGCGTGTTGGTGCAGCAGGGCGGGCGGATTGTGGTTGCCGGAAGCAGTATGAACCGTGTCGGCAACAAGGATGCCGTGCTGTTGGGCTTCACACCGGATGGACAGCCTGATCCTGCCTTTGGCGGAGCAGGTTTGCTGGTCTTTGAAGGGGCGGGCGGTACTACTGATGTGGCTAACGGTCTGGCCTTGCAGCCGGATCAGTCTGTGCTGGTGACCGGCTA
>CAZYMK010000354.1:0-3430 GCA_964648885.1 uncultured Geobacter sp.
TGTCCCCTGCTGCTCGGCTCTCCCAACCCATCTGCCGTGCGGCGCTGGCTGTACCGCCTGACCCAGGCCACCTTGCATCGGCTGGTAACGGTCCGGTTTCTGGCCCAGCTCTACCGCCGTCTGGGCGGCACAGCCGCCACGGTGACTACCGTGCAAGTGGCGGTGCGGGAGGGGCTGCCAACCTGATTGGATTGAAGATTCTCCCCCTCCATGCTAGTATTTAAATCTTTCAGATACCGCTTTACCAAAAGGAACAACACCGCTTATGCCCCACAATGAACTGACTATACCTGCAATCCTGCCGCTCTATCCTCTTAAAGACATGGTGGCCTTCCCGTACATGGTGTTTCCCCGCTACCTGGATGAGCCTGAACTTGCTCTGTTTCGTGCGGCACAGGATCAGTACGACGGTTTTGTTGCGGTTTCTTGCCCCAACCGTGAGCCGCACAGTGCTGACCTGCTGGCATCCCTGCATGAGATCGGCACGGTCTGTCGGGTAACCCAGCTCAAAAAAGTGAGCGGCGGCCGTTACAAAGTGACCCTTGAGGGGATCAACCGGATCAGGCTGGAAGAACTGGAGCGGGTGGCCCCCTACCCCCTGGTGCAGGTGGAAGTGGTCCGGGAGTTTGCCGAAAAAGGGCTGGTTACCGAAGCACTGGTGCAGTCACTGATCGGCCTGCTGAAGATCTCCCTCTCCTACGGCAAACCACTGCCTGATGACGTGATGAAGATGATCGACTACATCGACAACCCGGCTCGACTATCAGACCTGGTGGCGCTGTACGTCAACCTGCCCCAGACCGACCTGCAGGAGCTGCTGGAGACCCTTGACCCGCTGGAGCGATTAAAAAAGGTCTATGTACACCTGACCAATGAGGTGCAGAAGCTGCAGGTCCATGGCGAGCTGAAGGCCGATCTGAACAAGCGGGTGGGCAAGAACCAGAAAGATTATCTGCTGCGGGAGCAGATGAAACAGATTCAGGAGGAGCTGGGAGAGGAAGACCCGCGCAACGCCGATGTAAGCGAGCTGCGCAAACGGGTTGATGAAGCCGAGATGCCGGAGGAGGTGCGCAAGATTGCCCTCAAGGAGCTGAAGCGGCTGGAGCGGATCAACCAGGCTTCACCCGAATACAACGTGGCCCGCACCTACCTGGATTACCTGGCCGGCATGCCCTGGAATATCTCCACCGAAGACTCTCTGGACATTGTCCGCGCCGAACAGGTGCTGGATGAAGACCACTACAACCTGAAAAAGGTCAAGGAGCGGATCCTGGAGTTTCTGGCGGTCCGCTCCCTGAAAGACACCATGAAGGGACCGGTCTTGTGCTTTGTAGGGCCGCCGGGGGTGGGCAAGACCTCCCTGGGCCGTTCCATTGCCCGCTCGCTGGGTCGCAAATTTGTACGGGTCTCGTTAGGCGGTGTGCGCGACGAGGCCGAGATCCGCGGTCACCGCCGTACCTACATCGGTGCCCTGCCGGGCCGGATCATCAAAGAGATCTACCGCTGCGGCTCCAACAACCCGGTCATGATGCTGGACGAAATCGACAAGCTCTCACACGACTTCCGTGGTGACCCCTCCTCGGCACTGCTGGAGGTGCTGGACCCTGAGCAGAACTTCTCCTTCCAGGATCACTACCTGGATGTGCCGTTTGACCTCTCCAAGGTCATGTTCATCACCACTGCCAACCAGATGGACCCGATCCCCGGCCCCTTAAAGGACCGGATGGAGATCATCCGGCTGGCTGGCTACTCCACTGAAGAGAAGCAACACATTGCCAACCGCTTTGTCATCCCCCGCGAGATCGAGGAGAATGGCCTGGCAAACATCCCCCCAACCTTCACACAGGAAGCTCTGATCAAGCTGATCCGGGAGTACACCCGCGAGGCCGGTGTGCGTACCATGCAGCGAACCATTGCCCAGGTGCTGCGCAAGATCGCCAAGGAAATTACCCAGGGTAAGGAAGCCCGGTGTGAGATAACGCCGGAGGTGGTGGCGGAGCTGCTGGGGCCGCGCAAGTTTTACAACGAAGTGGCGGCAGAATCGGACCGTGTCGGGATCGTTACCGGCCTGGCCTGGACAGAAGCTGGCGGAGACATACTGTTTGTGGAGGTAACCAGCATGCCGGGTAAAGTTGAGCTGATCCTGACCGGCTCGCTGGGAGATGTGATGAAGGAATCGGCCCGGGCAGCGCTTTCGTACATTCAGGCCCATGCTGCCGACTTCGGCATCCCGGAAGGTGCCTTTGAGAACCGTACCATTCATATCCATGTCCCCTCCGGTGCCATCCCCAAAGACGGCCCTTCGGCCGGGGTTACCATGGTCACGGCCCTGGTCTCACTCTTGACCAACAAACCGGCCCGCCGCAGCGTGGCCATGACCGGAGAAATCACCCTGACCGGCCGGGTACTGGCCATCGGGGGCTTAAAGGAAAAGGTGCTGGCCGCCCACCGGGCCGGGGTCAAGACCGTGCTGGTCCCCACCCGCAACCGTGATGATCTGGAAGATATCCCGGAAAATGTCCGTCAGGAACTGGAATTCGTCTTTATTGAAGATGCGGCCCAGGCCGTGCAGGCGGTGCTGTAGACGATGATCCGGCTCTCTGCCATTGACCAGCGGATGCTGCTGTTCTTTGCCCGCTTTCAGGCCTTTTTTCAGCTGGCATGGCAGGCCTTTGTCCGCATCTTTCACACGCCGTACTACTACCGTGATTTTGCCATCCAGTTCGACAAACTGGGATTCTCCTCACTCTTCATCTGTGTGCTGACCGGCCTGTTTACCGGCATGGTCATGGCCCTGCAGGCCCTGATCCAACTCAAACCGTTTGCTGCCACCAGTTATGTGGGGGGCATGGTTGCGGTCACCATGATCAAAGAGCTGGGGCCGGTGCTGGCGGCCCTGATGGTCTCGGGCCGGGTCGGTTCCGCCATTACCGCCGAGCTGGGCACCATGGTGGTCACCGAGCAAGTGGATGCCATGCGGGTGGAGGGGACCGACATCATTCAGCGGCTGGTGACTCCACGCCTGAAGGCGATGCTGCTGGCCCTGCCACTCCTGACCATTGTCACCGATGCCGTTGCCATGCTGGGAGGCTACCTGATTGCCTCGGGGTATGGCATCAGCCCGATCATGTATCTCTCTACCTTTACGCAGTTTATGGTGCCGCTGGATTACCTGGAAGGGGTGGTCAAGCCACTGGTATTTGCTTTCCTGATCACCATGATCTCCTGCCATACCGGGCTTAACACTGGTGGCGGTGCCGAAGGGGTTGGCAACGCTGCCAAACGGGCCGTGGTGATCTCCTCGGTGGTGGTACTGATGGTGGACTTCTTCATTGCCAAGATCTTTGTGGTGTTCAGGTGAGGCGACGTCGATTCCTGTATAGGCAGCCGCTCCACATTTACAATTTCAGCTGCCGTGCTATAATGTAGC
>CAZYMK010000355.1:0-3429 GCA_964648885.1 uncultured Geobacter sp.
ATCATCGGCAGCACAAACAGCACCACCCGCATCCGGGGGTCACGAAAGGTCTGGATAAATTCCTTGATCAGCATGGCTTTTAAGCGTTCAAACATTGGAGACCTGTTTCTTCTTAAATCTCAAAACTGCAGTCCCAATAATGATTCAGGTAGTGACCTTGACGTATCAGCTTACGAATCGGACACTTTGAAGGTCCAACAGTCGTAAAATATCCGCATCTGCCGGAGGTCATTGAGCACTGAAGATGCGGATCTGGGTAGCAGCAATTATTCTGTCCAAAGTAGCAGCGGTGAATACCTTGCCGTCCAGACGTAAGAGAAGATCACGCATGTCGGCCCGGCGCTGCCTGAATCCACGGCCATCGATGCATGCCACCACCTCGTAGAAAGTCCTTCCCTCGCTGATATGCTTGTTCCGTTGGGTTTCCAATTCCTTGATCCTGGTCACCTTGTCCCTGGCAGTGCCGTCGTCGCTGGTGATCTTGGCCTCGATAATAACCACGGGATTGACTTCATCAGGGATGCAAAAATCCGGAGCCTGCCCGAAACCTGGTATCCGTTCGGCCCGTCCAGTCTTGCGGTAGGAAACACCAGCATCCCGCAATCGTTGTTCAACAGCATTTTCCATGACTTCGCCCACCAGCTCAGAAACCGCATCCCTGTGCGTAGCAAAGGGGCGTCCCAAATAGCGTTCATAGAGAAGTACTGCATAAGGAACATTCTCTCGTGCAGCATGCTCCAACGACTCACGCCCAAAGGCAGTATCAAATTTTTCCAGGCGGTGGAGGACGCCATCCTGCTCTTGAGGTGCCCCTTTTTCAAGGTATTGAATGGCTATCCTGATCAGAGCATCGATCCGTTCGATGGTCTTGGTGGCTGTATTGCGAACCGTCAGCCTCCGGTAGTAGTCAGGGTTCTTGCACTCCTTATCAATATTCCGCGCAGCTCCTTGTGTGATGTCACTTCCTAATTCGGTCCGGGCCAGTTCGGCCCATTCCGGGGCCGTCATACCAAGCACCGAGCGAAGTACACCCAAAACGAGACTGTTCTCCTGAAGAGCATATCTGACCGCTTCGGGTGAGACTCTCTGAAAACCACCTGTATGCCGTTTTAAAACTTCGTAAGCTGCCTGGAAGTCAGGATAGCGTACTAATCCGGTTCCCGTGGGCATAAGCAAAAATTCCGAGGAAATATCGCCAAAGGTGGTGTCCACCATCTCTTCGATACGAGCCTCCAGCTCTTCCCGGCTTAACTCAAAAGGACGTTCTCCTGCCATAGTCTCCCCCTAAAATAAAACATCATCTTGATCAGCCCGATAACCGACTGGTTCTTCTCCAACAGCCGTACGCAGCACTGGCAGCTCAACGACACAAACTGTGGCTTCAATATCTTCCGGCTGCGGTTGCAGGGCCAGATAACGGCCCACCGCCGCCAGCTTCCCCTGAACTGACAGAGCCGTATTCCAATCAGTTCGCAACTCCCAGACCGCCAAACGCACCAAGTGGCCGAAGATAATACAGCGGCTATCCCCCCGTGTCGGTTTTAATCGCCCCTGGCGTAGCCGGTCAAGATCGGCCATTACCAACCCAGCAAACTCGGCGGCCGTCCTTGCCAGAGAACGACGTGAGACCGTGCCGGTGGAGCGGCAGACAAAAACGGTGTCCACCACTGAAGAACCGGTGCCGCTGATATGGATCGAAGCCCCCATCTCCGCCGGACAGGGAAGCGTTGCAGTACAAGCCAGCCCTGCATCCAGAATGGCAACCACCAAGGGATGGTACGCGTCCAGCCGGTTATGATGGTAGGTAAAGGCTAAAGGTCGGCCCGGTTTCAGGGCGCGGGCCATGTTGTTGAAAACCGCCGCCAACCCCTCGGTAAAGTGTGCCAATCCCCGCTCCATGGTAACGTTGCCAGTCAGTTCGTCTTGGTTGCGAGTGGTAAGGGATTGAAAAGCCGGGATGGCCCCGTCCGCCAGTTTTCGTAGCCAGACGTAGCAAAAGTCCATCAGCTCCGCATACTGCACGTTGCCGAAATAAGGGGGATCAGTAAATACCCCGTCCAGACAGGCAGGCGGCAGATCGGTGCTGGTGGCGCTCTGACAGAGGATGCTCACCGTGCGGCCGTTTTCATCCCCCCTGTTGTCTCCAATCCACTCGCCCGTGATCGGCACCTGCACCTTGCGGGCACCATCGTGGCAGGTTTCGAAAGGGGTGTCACAGTACTGCTTGGCCTTCATGTACTTTTCAATGATGTTGGACCAGCCGCCGCTCCCCACGCTCACCCCTCCGCCGTTGGCGATGCCCAGCAGATTGGATTCGCACTGCACCAGGCCCACCGGAAAGCCATGCACCGAGAAGATATCCAATGATTTAAGGGCCATGGTGTCGTAGCGGCAGACCATATTCTGGTAACGCAACAGGTCGGAGAGATTGGTGATCAGGGCATTCCTGACCCGTTCGTCGTGTTCGGCGGTGATGGTCCGGCAACTCAATTCCAGACCCAACAGTTGACGTTCGTTGAACATCTCGCGGTAGTGGCGATAGCCCCAACGCAGAAGCCTTCCGGTCTCGTCGCCGGGAGGGATCGCGTCGTCCGGTATGAAGCGGGTATTGGTATCCTCCAACATGGCCTTTGCCTGTTCGTAACGGTTCAGGTCAGCGGTATCGGGACGTTTGAAGAAGCGACCGGTGTAGCTGGATTTACAGGCCCGGCAATGATATTCCATGGCGAACATGCGGTGACTGGGCGGTCCAGCATTCGGGTTGGGATAGCTTGTAATGCTACTGCAGTGGGGACAGGCGCATTTGTTCCGCCTGGCAGGTCCTTCCAGGCGCAGTTCAGCAGAACAGGAAGAGCATCGACCGGGGCGTTTGCGGTCCTCCACCTCGTTCAGGTCGCCGCAATCAGGGCAGACCATCACATTCAGCGGATGACGCTTGTCCTCCGCTAGCAGATAGCCGGGGAAGAGGTCGAAGGTATTATGGCAGTGCGGGCACTCCTTTTGTTTCACCCAGAGAAAATATTTCACATGGGCCTGGTCTGAGCCGCATTTCAGGCATCGGGTGCGATACAGGTCGCCTATCTGTCCTTCCAAGGTCTGCATCAGGCCGGTGGCTGCGGTACGGTAGGCTCCCAGGTCCAGATGTTCGATCTCGCGGTTGACGATCCACCAGGCCATGGGGTTAATGTCGTAGCCCAACACGTTACACCCCACACGGTTGGCCTCGATCAGCGGAGTGCCGCCCCCCATGAAGGGGTCAGCAATGGTGATTCCCTTGAAGTCGTTGGCGGAAAAGAATGCTTCCTTCAGCGGTCGGTCGCCGTATTCGGAAAGGATCAGTCCTCTGAACAGAGTACCTGGTCGCCGGGCAAACCACTTATGCACAGCGATGATGGGCCGGTAGTTCTGCTGGATCTGCTTTTCACGCAG
>CAZYMK010000356.1:0-3417 GCA_964648885.1 uncultured Geobacter sp.
AATTATTTTATATAGACAATAAAAAATAAATATATAAAATAAACAATAAAATAAGGAAAAAGTGGCCACAAAAAATTTCATTGCTGCTTGCACGGCTGTCGATGTAACACAGGAGATAGCCTGCAAGGGTGGAGAGCTGTATCGGAAGTACCGGGCTAAAGGAATTACCTTGGCTCCGATTGACTGCCTGATTGCCGCAACGGCTTTAGTGTATGATTGCAAGGTTGCCACAAGAAACCTGAGACACTAACCGGAACCTGGAATTATCCTTGAAGCAATCTCTTGAAGGAGCCTGCCTCGCAGTTTCCCCAAGCGTCGACCGTATCCTTGTCCCAGTCTGGGCTTAGAACCATTCAGACTCGGTTGGTTACATCCTCAACCGCCTTCCTCATTCTATCAGGAAGAGGATAGCGCTCTGAGAGAGAATCACAGGCATTGACCATGCCAACCGTGATTATTGGTTGCGACGGATACGAAAAGTGGTCGCTTGTCCAGGTCTCCTTCGAGTCAATCTCGCCAACAACCTTGTATTTCTTACTCAGCAAATGCTGGATATGCTGCTTCAAGTTCTTTCCAGGCGGGCAGCGCACCTCCTTGGCCTTCGGATGCGTCTTGCGCACAAGAACTGCGTCACCGTGAAGGTCCCAAACGGACCCGCAAGTTGATACCGCCAGAGTAGATAATCCCGCTCGAACGAAAACCCCTCCTGCTGCTCCAGTCCTACCGCAACAGTATTTCAGGGGCTGCCTTGACGAAGCCTCCTTTACTTCATTTTGAACCAGACAGCCTGGTCCGGAATGATATCGCCATAATCAGGGCCATGACCTGTCAACGGATTAACATATGCCCTGTAACCGATAAACATCGGATCAGCAGGGGAAATACCGGAGGCTGGCCCACCCTCCGCAGTCGGTTCCGGAACAACTATCCAGGGCTTTCTCTCCGGGTCTGACGGAGCTTTGCGTAACACTCTGACCGCATAGAGATATTTTTTATTGGGGTCGTCAGGGATGTAATAACTGGCGCTGCCGGTAAAATGGTTTTTACCGTAAAGCGGATCCTTGCTGTCCCTGTTCCCCATGCCAACTACACCGCCCCAAATTGGATCACCGCATCCAAATGTAAATCTTGGGGTTATTGAATCATCAGGGCAGGGGTTAAGTATCTTTTCACCATAGACGGCAAAATTTGAATAGGTGGACAGGCCGGTGGCTGCGTGGTTTATGCCATAGACGATTACCATCTCGTCTGTAGCTAATGTAAAGTTGGCAGCAACCCCTCCAGAAGAAGATCGAAGGTAGGGGGTATCGGAAGCTTCACCAGCCACAAATTTATGGTAGTTTGATGAATTAGGGTTCTTTTCAAGGAGAACTTCTCTGGACTCGGCAAACCATCTGATTGACGAGTACTCTTTATACTGGAGATACTGGGTCCTGGCTATAATTGCATTTTTCAGGTCATTCAGGCTGTCAGTCAGAGATTTTTGCGTTGTAACAAGAGCTTGCTCAGGTTTTGCTGCCCGTATTGCCATTGGGGGGGTGTCATATGGTTTAAGTGGATTCGGAATTTGATTCGGCTCAGGCGTGACACGGAAGACCCTCGCGTAGTTATCATTGGCATTGTAGTCACTTAACGATTTTGCATTGTAAATATTGGCGGCACGCACCAATATCAAAAAGGTATCGTCTTGATTGTCGGCGTTAAGGGGATTGACACCCATATTGAGAATCCTGGATGGCAGTATATAGGTGTTGATCATCGAATCGGGGTAACCGGCTGCCTTGGCCTGCGCCACTATGCGGTCATTTACGGTCTGGTCAGCTGTGAAGATTATGATGGTGTTTTTCTGGAAGGCGTTGCCGCCCCCCTCCACTTTGATCTGGGTATTGTTGAGAGGGTCCCCCACCGCAGCAAATATCCAGTCTCCTTTTTTAGATATTTTTCCAGCGGACCTTGACCAGAGGAAAGGTGTAAAGCTGAAGTAATCACCCTGTGGGGGTGTAAGACCCACATAGACGATAGCCTCATATGGCTGCAGTCTGAAAATACCGGATGTCTCATTTTTATCGCTAGGCTCATATGCCGGAATTTGCAGGCGTTTATACGGCACTCCGTAGTTAAAGCCTGCAGCTGAATCCGTGACATTGTAGTTTGTATAATAGGCAATATCACTCAGAGGCATGGAGCCTTCCCGCACAACATTCCCGTTGGCGGCAAGCCGCGCAACAAACTGGTCTGGCCGGTTGTCTGACGAACTGCCGCCAGCCACCAGCACTGTGTTTGTATCACCTGAACAGGCAACAAGATTAAGCAGTACTATGCAGACCAGACCGATAAAAAATAGTGGCCGTAAACATCTAATTGTCGTTTTTTTCATAACCGCCCCTCTTTCTATTACGTATTTCGATCCAATTCGGCCACCGTTCCGGTCGGAAAGCGGCCAGTTGTTGAGAGCATAGCTGCAGGGCAACTTTTGTGAGTACCCTGCCTTCCCAAATTTTGTTGGTCTTAATTAACCAGCGTATAAACAAGGATGTTGGTATCAAGATAGAGCATCATTCATCTCATCCATGAGCGTATCTATCCTGACCGCAGCAGGTACTTTGATCGTGGGAGCCTTTGCAAACAGTTTCTGCAGTTTTGCTTCAACTCCGGACAACTGTTTTTCCACCGGATCAATAGTGACAAGTACGCGCTACTGAACGAGATCCTTCGTAATATCCAGAAACCTGGACAACTCCCGGCCGTTCATAACAGCTGTAAATGCATGTGCTATAGCAACCTTCGCTTCGCTGAAGCGGTTCCTGACATTGCTGCATATAATTTTCGCAATGGACTAATGATGTAACGATATCGGATTATTCCGTTTTATTGATCCTTATAAAACCCCGTCCTTTGGGCGGGGTCAGCGTCCGTGTGCCCATCTGCTAAACCATCGCTTGAGTTGTCCCCACAATTCAAGTCGAAAGGAGTAGCAGATGAGCATGTTCCAGAAGTTATCTCAAGTACTTTGGCACTGTCAATATCACATAGTGTGGGTTCCAAAGTTCCGTTATCGTGTATTACGGGGTCCGGTTGCCGAGGAGGTATTCAACTGTATCCACGTTTTTGCCGGTCGTTTGGGTTGCGAGATCATAGAACTGAATGTGCGACCGGATCATGTACATCTTTTGGTGAAAGTGTTGCCGAAGGTATCGATATCCGACTTCATGGGCTCAGTGAAGTGTGGCAGGGCAAACAAAACCATAATGTTTACGTTCAGGATGGTCGGATTCCGGCTGTCAAGAGCAGCAGGCCACGGTTGACTTCCTCAATCAACAGGATAAGATCAGCTCTTTCACCGGTCAGGTACTGATCATGCAGGCTCCTCGCTGTTTCAAGTGGGTAATGGTATGAAGGGTGTCCATCCCACTCTGG